>CAJXZZ010000056.1 GCA_913065105.1 uncultured Gammaproteobacteria bacterium
AAAGCCTGACGGCAGTGTAACCGGCAGATGTTTTGCCAATTCTGCTAATGTTGATGAAGGTGAAGACCTGAGCGCATACCTGCTGGAACGTGGCTGGGCAGCTGCTCTGCCAGATGCTCCGGTGGAATACCAGGTGCTTGAACGCATCGCACAATCACGCCACATGGGTGTCTGGGGTATTGCCATCGACAGGCCTTACAACATTCCTTTCAAGTAGCTGAAAAAAATCGGGCGCGTGCAGTAGGACAGGAACGGAATCGACCTTCCCACAAGGTACCTCTACGTCGATGCCTGCGACTAATATACTGCGCATAACGCTAACCCAAACGTTTCATCAGCACACTAGCAGAGTCAGTAGAGTGTGGCGTAATGAGCAAATGCAAATGATTAGTCATCAGGACAAAAGCCTGGATGGAACAATCGCCGTTCAATGCATACTCCTCTAGCCATTCAAGATAGACGAGATAATCCTCGTCTGAATAGAAAAAATTCTGGTGGTTATTACCGCACCGTATCAGGTGTAATGGCGTACTGTGCAGTACGATGTGGGGCAGTCCTGACATAAAACAATCCTCCTTGATTGCGGTTGAAACGTATCACGAAAACCGTTGTCCGTTCCCTATTTTCCTATGAGTAGTCACCTTACAGGTGGGGAGACTTCTTCAGAAACTTTTGATTTGAATCAAGTAATGATCAACAACTTACTATATTATTAATAATAAAGAAGAAATTAACGATGGGGTGTTACCATGAGTGAATATGTCAATAGTTCCATTTCCAAAGGTGAGCAGACAAACACTACCGTTAGCGATGTGTTAACGGCTTCTGGCGCTAAGCAGGTTGAACTAATACATGGAGCCTGGATTAAACGTGCCCGGGCAAAACTAAAAATGCGCAGGATAAGGACTCCCCTGTTTGCTTTGTTATTGGTCTTTGTGCTTTTATTTATAGGCTCGCTATTCCTCTTCGAGAATATGGATATAGTTACCGGTCCACTGTATGCAGCAAAAATTACTGTCTCCAGCCTTTTCGCGGTTAGCCTTGGTTTTATTATGTCTGTCTGGTGGTCAACCGCTGCCCGTTTTGATGAAAAAATCAAGGAAGCAGAAAGGCTCGACCGGGAATATCGTGAATTGCTGATGAGTTTCTCTGACAGTTTGTTTGATATCATCAATGCATTAAATACTCTGGCAACCAATCCTCCCAAGCCATTTATCGTCGCTACAGAATTTCTTCTCGGTGAATACATCCATACTTTACAAAGTCAACTTCAGCGTTATGGTGATTACGTTGCTGGTCTTGGATTTGATGCGACAGATTTTCTGGATGAAAAAATCCGTATTTTTGATGGTATTCGTGAACGTGCCAGCATTTCTATCCAGGGCATGCCAAGGGAACTGGAATCATTGTTTGTTGACACCATGAACATCTCCAGGGATAAATTGACAACACCTGCGGCTAGTCACCAACAGGAATTACGCGAAAAACTGAAAGATTTGATGAGCGAGCACATTCCTGACAATAGCTCTGAAAAGCAAGCGTCTCCTGATGACTAATGCAAGGGAGAGATACCAGGCCTATAAACCTCCAACATAAATAACGGCTGACATGATGATACCTATTAGACTTCACATTCTGATTCTGACTTTTCTCAGCACTGCCATATTGATGGCATGTGATCAAAATGACACAGCAAAACCTCCGCCACAAATCTCGGCACAGGGTTTTACAATCGAGAATGTACAAAATGGCACTGTCGGTCAATTTGGCAGCCTGCGTTTGCGTATCGAAAGCATGGTCCGGATTACAAAATTGCTCATCAAGGAACGTTCTTATGAAGTTGACCTTGCAGCAACACCTGAAAAAAGCCATTTTCAATTATTTGGACTTCAGAAAAAAACCATGCTGCGTACGGATGTCACTCTTGACTTTCAAAACTACATCAACAAGAAATTAGTTCAGCCGGGTGAGTATGAGTTCACTATTGAAGTTGTCGATAAGAAAAATCAGACTACACGCACTTCTTTACATATCATAGTAGAAGAAGTTAAAGGAAAGACCACGCCAATCGAGACAGGCCATTTTCAGCTGTTACGTGAAGGTAAAGATAAGGTCAGTGGTAGTGATAAATTTGGCATTACCTGGAAAACCATTGATGAGATAAAAGTCACTATTCGTATCAGCAAGGCGGACAATGGTGCAAATAAACTCGCCAGATTTACTATAGAAGATTATGACAACCTGGTCACAAAAGAAGAGTTAATCCAGAAAATAATTAGCGCCAGTGATGTGGAAAAAATTGAATTTGATACCGCTAATAACGCAGCAGCCCATGAAGTAGTTGGTATTGAAAACTTGGGGAAATATTATCTTTTAAAAACAAATCTAAGTGAAACCTTCCTTTCCCATATTGGCACGACAGTCACACTGGATGGGGAATATAAATTCTGAGTCACCAACCTTCTCTGCGTATAGCAGGATTACATTTGTTTCGGGCAGAATATCCTTGAACAACAAGTTGGCACCGATTCCTATGGCAAAAGACAGAATAATCGACCATCCACAGAGCCAATAAATCTTCCGGCGCCTATCAAACATAGGCCCATGCGTATTCGTTTTATCGTGAAACGGTCCCAGACAAAAGTACGCCAGAATACCAGAACACCAAACATCGTAGCGGCAGAAACATAAACAGGATGTTTTGTTTCTGCCATCACTGCCCATAACTCTTGATGACATGCATATAGTTGCAATGCTCGAGCGCGGCAGGATTGATCGCACATGACTGGCTGACACTGCCTTTCATCTGTGCAACAGAATCATACTCATGCTCTTCCAGCCAGCTTTCTAACTCCTGTTTTAGCACGGCGATATGTTCCGGTCCTTTTTGCAACAGCACACTGCATAGATGGGTAACATCTGCACCAACAAGCAAAGCTTTAACGATATCTTCTGTTTGATGAAAACCGCCGGTGGCAGCTATCGACAGGTCCACGCGGCCACGGATCAAGGCAATCCATCGAATCCTTAATAAAGACTCCATCGAACTGGAAAGTTCGATATGCGGTTTTATATGCAGCGACTCCAGGTCGATGTCCGGCTGATAGAAACGGTTGAACAATGATACGCCCTGCGCACCTGCCTGCTGCAGTTTGGACACCATGTTGGCCACCGAAGAAAACTGTGAAGAGAGCTTCATGGTAACCGGGATGTTTATGTGTTCACGCAGATCGGTCAGTAACTGCAGGTAACGGTTTTCAACCTCTTCACCGCTGGTGTCAGGATCGGCGGCGATGTAATACACGTTCAGCTCGAGCGCATCCGCACCTGCCTGCTGCAGTTCTTTACCGGTATCTATCCAGCCACTGGTCGAGATGCCATTCAGACTGGCGATAACAGGAATATCCAGTGCGGATTTAAATTGCACTATGCGTTCAAGATAATTATCGAGCTCACTGCTGTAGTCCTCCGGTATTGGTTGATAGGACTGTGCTTCATAACTACCCAGTGACTGTGAATGCACAAAACATTCGAGCTCTTTCTGTTCCTGCTCGATCGCCTGCTCAAACAGTGAAGGCAACACTAATGCCGAAGCACCGGCGTCTTCCATCTTTTTTGCCGAGTCGAGTTCACCAGTTAGCGGTGATGAAGAAGGCACTAGTGGATTTGCCAGCTTAAGCCCCAGGTATTCTGTGCTCAGATCGATCATGATGTCTGCTCCTTAGTGCTTGACGTTGACGGGACCACTTCTGTCTTTTCGGTCGCTTTCAGTTTTCGATGCGGCGGTTCGAGGTCGCCCTCTTCCGGCCACTCAAGACCAGCTAGCTGCTCATAATAATGATAACGGTGCAGAACTTCCTGCTGAGACTTCTCGAGGAATTTTTCTGCTTCCTGCGGGTGCGTCCGCCACAACATACTGAAACGGATCTCTGTCTCGATGAAATCCCGGTAAGGGATAGATGGTGCTTTCGAATCCAGGTGTAAAGGATTTTTACCTGCTGCTGCCTGCTGCGGATTGTAACGAAATAGTGGCCAGTGTCCGCTATCTACCGCGAGCTGCTGATGTAGATGGTTATTTTTCAGATCGAAGCCATGCGCAATACAGGGCGAATAGGCGATGATGATCGACGGCCCCGGATACGCTTCAGCTTCATGGAATGCATGCATGGTCTGGATATCCTTGGCACCGTATGCAACGCGGGCGATGTAGACGTGTTCATAATCCATCGCCAGCAGGGCAAGGTCTTTTTTCGGTGTTGCTTTGCCGCCGGCAGAAAATTTTGCGACGGCACCACGCGGCGTGGCTTTCGATGTCTGTCCGCCGGTATTGGAATACACTTCGGTATCGAGCACCAGGATATTCACATCCTCACCGGAGGCCAGCACATGGTCGAGCCCGCCGTAACCGATATCGTATGCCCAGCCATCACCGCCGATGATCCAGACACTCTTTCGGCTAAGATTTTCTGCCACGCTTTCGAGTTCGCGTGCTGCCAGTGTGTCGATCTGCTTCAGCTCGTCACGTAAAGTTTTAACACGCGACCGCTGCTCAGCGATACCTGTCTCTGTCGATTCATCAGCTTCAAGAATCTGTGTGACCAGATCATCACCGACATCAGCTTTTAACTGCTGCAATAATTCGCGGGCATATTCAGCCTGTTTATCGATAGCCAGGCGCATGCCCAGGCCGAATTCTGCATTATCTTCGAACAGTGAATTCGACCATGCAGGGCCACGGCCTTCTGAATTTGTTGCCCACGGCGTGGTCGGCAGGTTACCGCCATAGATAGAAGAACAGCCGGTAGCATTGGCGACCACCATGCGGTCACCGAACAACTGGCTGGCCAGTTTGATATACGGGGTTTCGCCGCAGCCTTCGCAGGCGCCGGAAAATTCGAACAGCGGCTGCAAGATCATGGCGCCCTTGATGGTGCCGGTTTTCACTGCCGTGCGGTCGTATTCCGGCAGTGTTAAAAAGTATTCCCAGTTCTGTTTTTCCTGCTGGCGTAGTTCGGGCGTGTAAGCCACCATGTTCAGCGCCTTGTGGCTGGCGTTACTCTTGTCGCGTATCGGGCAGATGTCGGCACACAGACCGCAGCCGGTACAGTCCTCCACCGACACCTGGTAATTCATGTGCAGACCCTGCGGAAAATCTTTTCCCTTGATGGCCATGCTCTTGAACGTGGGCGGTGCATCGCTCAACAAGCTTTCATCATAGACCTTGCTGCGGATAACTCCGTGCGGACACACCAGTGGACACTTGCCGCACTGGGTACACAGGTTTTCATCGAGCACCGGAATTTCCAGCGCGATATTACGTTTTTCGTAAGCTGCCGTTCCCAGCGGATAGGTACCGTCATCAGGAAACAGGCTCACCGGTATCTGGTCACCGCGACCAGCAATGATCTCACCGGTGACTTTTCTGACAAACTCAGGCGCAGTCTCAGCAATATGATCAGACAAATCGAAGCTGGCATCGACGTTTTGCGGAATTTTGACTTCATGCAGGTATGCCAGTGTTTCATCGATGGCTTTGAAGTTAAGCTCGACCAGGCGTTTGCCTTTTCTGCCATAGGTTTTTTCTACCGCATCTTTGATGGCTTTTATCGCAACATCACCGGGCAGCACACCGGAGATAGAGAAGAAGCAGGTCTGCATGATGGTATTGATGCGGTTACCCATGCCGGTGCTCTCGGCGATGCTGTACGCATCGATGCAGTAGAACCGGATGTGCTTGTCGAGGATCTGCTGCTGCATGCTTTCTGGCAGACTCTGCCAGACATGTTCAGGGGCTATCGGTGTATTCAGCAGGAAGACGGCATTATCTGCCGCCTTATCAAGCATGGGATAACGCTCCAGAAAGACCGGCTGATGGCAGCCGACAAAGTTAGCATCGCCGTTTTCGATCAGGTAACTGGAACGTATGGGGTTATCACCGAAACGCAGATGCGAAACGGTGACCGCACCCGACTTCTTCGAGTCGTAAACAAAATAACCCTGTGCGTATTTATCGGTAGACTCGCCGATGATCTTGATACTGTTCTTGTTTGCACCGACCGTACCATCACTGCCCAGACCGTAAAATACCGCCTGAAAAGAATCATTATGCGCATCGGTGCGGAAGCATTCATCCCACTCCAGGCTGCTGTGCGTGAGGTCATCATGAATGCCGACGGTGAAATGATTTTTAGGCTTCACCCCGTCATCTTTTTGGCCCAGCTCATCAAAAACAGCTTTGACCATAGCCGGGGTAAATTCTTTGGATGACAGGCCGTAACGTCCACCGATGACTTTCGGCTGCTGTTTGAATTTGATCTGATCAGAATCATCTTGTGCCAGTGCGGTGACGATATCTTTGTATAGCGGTTCACCATCCGAACCCGGTTCCTTGGTGCGATCGAGCACGGCGATCGATTGAGTCGTCGCTGGCAGAGCAGCGATCAGGGATGCCGCATCAAACGGCCGGAACAGGCGCACTTTGACTAGCCCGGTTTTTTCACCATGCCTGTTGAGAAAATCAACGGTCTCCTCAGCCGTCTCTGCACCAGAGCCCATCATCACGATGACTTTTTCTGCATCCACTGCGCCCACGTAATCGAACAGGTGGTAAGCACGGCCGGTAAGTGACGCGAACTGGTCCATTACTTTCTGCACGATACCCGGCATAGCCTGGTAATACGGGTTAACACTTTCTCGTGCCTGGAAGTAAACATCCGGGTTCTGTGATGTGCCACGAACCACTGGATGCTCTGGCGACAATGCACGCTGGCGGTGCGCCATAATGCTCTGCTGGCTGATCATCTGCCTGATGATGTCGATATCGATGGCCTGAATCTTTACCACTTCATGGGAGGTACGGAAACCATCGAAGAAATGCACGATGGGAATACGCGATTCCAGTGTCGCTGCCTGTGATATCAGCGCCATGTCCATAACTTCCTGCGGACAGCCGGATGCGAGAAAGGCAAAACCGGTAGTGCGCGCGGCCATGACATCACTGTGATCACCAAAAATTGAAAGCGCCTGGGCAGCGATCGAACGCGCGGCAACATGAAACACTGTGGGAGACAGTTCACCGGCTATCTTAAACATATTAGGAATCATCAATAACAATCCCTGTGAAGCGGTAAACGTAGTGGTCAGCGCGCCGGTTTGCAGTGCACCGTGGATGGTGCCGGCTGCGCCGCCTTCACTCTGCATCTCGATGATGCGTGGCACAGTACCCCAGAGATTAGGTCGGTTACGTGAAGACCATTCATCAGCCCATTCGCCCATGGGCGATGCCGGTGTTATCGGATAAATTGCGATGACTTCATTGGTCAGGTGCGCGATCTCGGCGGCTGCCTGGTTGCCATCGATTGTCAACATTTCGGGCTTATCCATCTAATTCTCCGACTCGATATAAATTGTTGCCAGTATCTACCGTTTTGTTACTTGCCGATAATAACGTTAACTAACCGCTAAATTCTTGATATAAACATTATTTTGCAAAGAAACCCATACACAAAGCAATAATTTAGTAAGAGCGACCTGCGATCAATGGGGGAGGTTCAGTCTGTTCCCTATTGGTCTTGTTTTGAAATAAGTATACTGTTTAAAGAATTCGTTATCATCGGCAAGGTTAACCATCATGCAACAGACAGTCACCACTCGCTCTATTATGCTTGATTTTGCAGATGCTACCGGGTTGGCCGATACTTCAGACGAGCCACGCCGTTATCTTTGGACCGATGCTTTTGCGCTCTGTAACTATCTGCAACTGTATCGTCAGACCAGCGAAAAGCAATATCTGCAATTGGCCCTTAAGCTGGTCGATCAGGTTCATCTCACCCTGGGCAAACATCACAGTGATAGCGAACATCGCGGCTGGCTCAGTGGGCTCGACGAAGAACAGGCTCGCCTTCATCCCACCATAGCAGGCTTAAGAATAGGTAAGCGGTTAAATGAGCGTCAGGCCGATGAGGCATATGATGACCACTTGGAATGGGATCGCGACGGTCAATATTTCCATTACCTGACGAAATGGATGCACGCCCTTAATCGAGTCAGCCAGGTAACTGGAAAAAGCATCTATAACCAGTGGGCGCTAGAGCTTGCAAAAGTGGCTCATGCTGCATTCTGTTATACGCCAACATGGGGCGGCGGCAAACGCATGTACTGGAAAATGAGCATCGACCTTTCCCGGCCGCAAGTTGACTCCATGGGTCAACATGATCCGCTGGATGGTTTAATCACCTGTTTGCAACTTGCAGCTACAGCAAAAGGCTTTCCGGAAACACCTGCAGAACTTAATCTCGACACAGAGATTGAGGATCTGACAGCCATGTGCGCCGGGGGAAACTGGGCCACAGAAGATTCGTTAGGTATCGGCGGCTTACTCACAGATGCTTATACACTGGTGCAATTGATTGCCGCTAACCATCTGCACGAAACAACCAGACTGGAATCATTGTTAGATGATATCGAACGAAGTCTGCAAGCCTTTGTCACCAATAATCAGCTGCAACAGCCTGCCAAATATCGCCTGGCATTTCGTGAACTGGGACTGACGATCGGTTTACATGCGATAGACAGAATGCAAAAAACCATCGAACAACATCCCGAAAAATTCACTAACTTACATCAATTAAGTTCTACGTTGAACAATCTCAGTCGCTTTCATCACATTAATGAATTTATAGAAAACTTCTGGCTACAACCGGAACATCGAACTGTCGACAGCTGGCTGGAACATGACGACATTAACAATGTCATGCTGGCTACCAGCCTGTCACCGGATGGTTACCTGTAGTTATTGCGTTACTTAGTATTTATGCAAACGAAAAAATGGGACAGATCTTTTTAGTTTTTTAAAAAGATCTGTCCCATTTTGTCACCCTTTAATTTAAAAAGCCCTGAACATAGTTCAGGGCTTTTTGTTTTTGTATATTACATAACGTTGTTATGTCACTATTATGTTTGTTCTTGTCGTGCCAAGAACATTTCCTGTTACCCAGTGAATAATATCTGTTTCGATAATGTATTCTCCCCTGGTTGTTGGTTCAAAGATGATGTCATAACGTTCAGCTGATCCCGCACGAATTTCAGTGACGCTGACCGGGTTAGGTAATGGGCGGCCATCAGAGGCATAGATTTTCCCGGTCAATCCGCCAAAACGTATTCTCTGCGGGTGATAACCGGCACAGATATAGCGTGCCAGTAATTTCTGACCACGCTGTACGGTAGCTGAGATCGGTGCAAGATCCATCGCGCTGTTGCCGCTGCCATCGACACCGGTTATAACGAAGTAGTCAGGATTAAGATTATTTAAGCCGACATCGCCGCCACAGGTACCCGCAGTCCATGGCAGGGTATGCCAGCTTGAATCGATCTCATCGACCACCCAGAAGGCTTCGACATCATAAGTCGGGCCGCCGGAGAACAACGTGCCAGGACCTTCCGGTGGGTCAACGATCAGTGCCCCATACATGCCCATTTCAGCATGCAATACCGTGTTGGTATGACAATGATAGAAATAAGTACCAGCCTGTGCAGGTCGCCATTGATAGGTGTAAGTGCCATTGGCTACATCCCAGGTAATATGGCCGACGCCATCAGAATGATCGGCAGGTTCAATACCGTGATGATGAACGGTATGCATCATCATCATGTCGACACTGAGGTTGGTATGCACGATTTGACCCTGGCGCATGCGCATGGCTGGTGAAGGGAAAGTGCCTCCGCCCATACCACCGCCACCACCGCCCATGCCTCCCATGTTGCCGCCGCCATCGCTAAAGCCCCACATGTTTACCGTGTTGCCATCATCCATGGTGAGCGGAATCTGCATATCGATGCCAAGGTCGTAAGTGACATCAGCAGTGACTAAGCCTGGTGTAGCGGGTGCACCGGGGTATACATAACAGGCACCGCCCATTCCGCCGCCACCACCGCCACCGTCCATGCCACCGCCTCCCATACTGGAGGTAGATGTACTTGTTGTCGTGGTTGTATCTGAACTTCTAGATTTTCTTCTTCCCATGCTAATTCCCCTTATTCGAAATAGATGTCGGTGAGCGCGCCAAACATGTACAGGCCGCCGCCTGCTGTTTGTGACATCTCGGTATGCAGATGCATTGGATAAGCACCCGTTGTGACAGGTGGCCATGCATCGGGTGGGGGTTCATAAGGATAGATGGCATCAAATTTACCCATGTTGCCTTCAAGATAAATACAGTCTTTTGACCAGACATCATCGCGTACCTGTCCATTGTCTGTTAACCACTCCATGTGGTTGCCGTGGGTGTGCACAGACTGCTGGCACATGCCGGGGTTAAGTACACGTAATAAGGTGCGATCACCGACATGGCCGTGTAACGCGGATAGCGGATCGGCCATGGCATCAACCGCAGGGTCGTGTGCACCTGGTGCTCCCGGCGGCCGTGCACTCAAACCATTCAGTGTGAAGTAACGTGGCGTATAAGACGTGTTCGGCGTGTTGCCGTTTCGAATCGCGTTATGCCAGACTGGATCGATATCATGGAATACCCAGAAGTATTGTTGTACGAAAGTCGGGCTGCCAGCATAAACTTCGTTGCTGCTGCCATTGGGCATCACGGCAAAACCGCCATGTAGCCCAACTAAACGGTTATAGGGAGCATTGCGCGCATCGTAGTAAAGATAGGTGCCCGCATTGTTCGCCTGAAATTCGATAGTGCGTGTTTGGCCACCGCTGATACGTCCGCTATCCACCACGCCATCGATCTTGAAGCTATGGCTGGTGTTTAACCTGTTAACAATAGTTATTCGTACGGTATCGCCTTCCTGCGCAACAAGTTGTGCACCTGGAACAGCAAGGCTGCTAGATGACGGGCTAAAACCGCGGAAATAGACATTAACACCATCGGGTTGCGTGATGAAACCGTCAGTTATGTAAAATGTTTTAGTAATAGTCGCTGCATGTGCTCGTGGTGTCCAGGCGATTAGACCAACACTACCGAGTACAGAGCCGGCTAGACCAGCTGTGCCGGCTTTTAAAAAGTCTCTGCGTTTCATTCATATGCCTCATTTAAAAATCATTTCGATAAACGGTTACAACTGCAGAGATTGCAGATGTAAAACCGCATTAATTGTGGCGGATTTGATAAAACGAGTCAGTGATAAAAAGCACTTCTTTGTGTAACAAAAGTTACATAACAGTACAGGTGGCAGCGCTGAGGTGGCTAGTTGACTGGGTGTCAATGATGAAACTGCAGTAAGAAATTAAATGTAAATACCAACTAAACAGATTAAAGGTTAGTTAGAGCCAGGCATTTGTTTATTTTCACCGATTAGAATTTTTCCGCGTCTGAGTACGATGCACTCCTGCTGTTCCAGTTTCTTTAATAATCGGCTGATGACTTCACGACTGGTACCAAGTTCCTGGGATAACTCCTGATGCGTGATATCAAGCGAGTCTGAGCCGGCACGTTCAAACAGTCGTCCTAATAAGCAGGCGAGACGCATGTCTAGTGGTTCAAATGCAGTGTCGTAGGTTGTCTGTACCATGGTACAAACGGTATCAACCAGACTTTTCAAAATTAATGTTCGAAATGCATCAGATATTTTCATGGCTTTATGAAAGTCATCAGCGCTTAACAATATCATGTTTATCTCGGTTTCTGATTTGGCGTTTGCTCTAAAAGGGCGATCGTTGATCAGGCTGTTTAAGCTCATCAGGCAGACATCGCCGGGCTCTATTCGATATAGGGTCATCTCTCTGCCATCATCTGCATGCTGATAAACGCGGACAGTGCCATCCAGTAATAACATGAAACTTGTGCAATCAGAGCCGGAAGTAGCCAGTGCAGTTTCGGCCGGAACGTCCATCATCTGTGCATTATCAAGAATTGTTGACCACTCAGATGACGGTTCATCTGCCAGGCCTGGATAGAGTTCAAGCAACCGGCGTATAGACGAAGTACGTGACTCTGACGATAAAAGAGGATGTGGTGCCATGGCTATCAGGTTATCAGATTATTTAAGTAGTAGCAGGAATTTCCATAATATTTGGGGGGTCTATATATTTGGGGTCAGAGTGAACCTCCCCCGAAATTTTATCGCTTCGCATTTGCAGTTAATCGCATTCACTCAACATCGATAAACGAGAGTCGCCTTGAACAACTTCCTGACCTGAAGGCAACCCGGTTTTTGAGTTGTGCATCCATGTCATCATATCCTGAATAACAACCTCGGCCTGCAAATCACGCGTTAACATGTGATAGCCGTCAGGATAGAGAACCATACGCCAATCTGATGTTGATCTGTCCGGCAGAATAATGGTCATCTGGCAGAACGCTGCTGGTGGAATGATTTCATCGTGTTCTCCGTACAGGATAAGTGCTGGCATTTTCAGTGCCCCGCTGTTTACCATGGCGGCTTCCATTAAGTCAGTGAGTCCGTAGATCGCATCGATGCGCGTCTCCTTAATGATCAGCGGATCACGACCTAATGCAAGTAGCATTTCGTCGTTGTCCGACGGATGAATATCCAGGCCTTCACCGCTTACTTTGAGTGCGGGCAGTGTATGTGCGAACAGTCTCAACGGCACTGTTTGCCACCATGGCATGGTTTGCCAGCCCCATACGGCCGGGGATGACAGGATCACACCCTGTATGCAGGTCTGCTCCAACTGCTGCGCAGCACTGATTATGACGGCACCACCCATGCTCTCGCCAAGTACATACAATGGTAAGCCTGCGTGTTTCTCACACAATAGATTGACCGTAGCGATGAGGTCGGATTGCAGGGTAGCGGATCCAGCCCAGATGCCATGCTGCTCAGTCGCACCGAAGCCGCGCTGGTCAATGGCGTAGGTTGTTATCAAATTATCCGCAAAGGTATGTGCGGCCACATCGAAGGCGTTGCTGTAATCATTGAAACCGTGCAGACCAAACACCACGGCGGTGGGATTATCTGTAGCTGGCCATGTCTTCATGGGCAACACATAACCGTCTGACATTATCGCAGAGCTGACGGTCAGTCGGCTGTTATAGTGAACGGTATCTGGTGGCGTCTGATATTTCGGATTACTACATGCACTTATTAACAGTAGCAATACAAGCTGTGCTGACATGACGACTAAAAAATTTAGACATTTGCACATAATGGATGAAGGCTACCACAAACCCGCTGATTCGTTAGATTCGAGCCGGGAACAGAGACCGAGGATACGGAAGCTTTGCCGATAAATCCCTCCGTACCTTTTAATCCACCAACTAATTTCTGATGATTTGTAATCCCTGGTCAATGGCCTGATCTACATAGCTGCCATAAAAGTCTAATGAATACACACCGCGTATTTTTTTACTTACTTCGTTACCTTTACCGTCAATAAATATCAGTGTTGGTGTTATATTCACGTTGAATTTTTCTGCTAGTTCTGCAGGCGTTAGTTGTTTTCCATCAGTATCTTTAAGTAGAGAGGTGTCGTCGATTTTAAGCTGTCGTATTAGTACATTATCTTTGTAATCACCGCTGCGCAACATCGGTTTGATAATTTCTTCTTCCAGTAGCTCGCAGTAATCGCAGTAGCTTGCTGACAGTTCGAGCATGATTATTTTGTTGGAATTTAATGCTTCTTCTTTAGTACTGGCGAAATCGGTTAGCGACTGTATTTCTACAAAAGGTAATTCACTCTCTTCGTAAGCGAACGCAGCAGTGGCAGACAATATTGATAGCAGAAAAAATAAAGGTAAATAGTGTTTTTTTTGATGTTTTAGACACATGTTTTTCATTGGTATGAAGGGGTGTTTTTTCATTAATGGTCTGATGCAATATTTCATCAACAGTTCAATAGAAATTAAAGAGGTCGTAATTAAAGGGGCCTGCCCCTGTGTTTTTAATCCACATCCTTTTATTCCTAATGTTTCACGGTTATGACCACATTTCCTGTTTTTTGTCCTTTTTCAACATATCTATATGCTTCAGTAATTTTCTCTAACGGATACTCTCTATCTATCACCGCCTTAAAGTCACCTTGCTCTACGAGTTTTTTGACCAATGCCAAACTTCCTTTGATATCTACAGGCATCGGAAACACCGTCATTTTGTTTCCCATCAATGATTTTATAAGTGGCGTTATAAATGGCAAGAAGATATTTTGAGCCATATATCCCAGATCTGTCGAAATATAAATGCCACCTGGTTTTAGTAACTGCCTGCATTTAAAAAATGAACTTTTTCCGACAGCATCAAAAACATAATTATATTTTTTACCATCTTTCGTAAAGTCATCTTTTGTATAATCGATAACTCTATCGGCACCCAGTGATTTTACTAACTCTATATTTTTTGTCGCACATACCGCAGTAACGTTAACCTCGAAATATTTTAGTAGCTGAACTGCCGCAGAGCCAATTGCACCAGTCGAACCATTGACGATAACATCCTGCCCTTTTTCAAGGTTTATCTTGTTGATAAAATTATACGCATAATGTGCACCTTCAGAACTGGCAGCTGCCTGCTCATACGTCACACCATCGGGGATAGTTACTGCCTTATCTTGCTTTATCGTAAGGTACTGGGCTTGAGCCCCTGAACCATCATCATCAAACCCAAAAACTTTTTCTCCTACTTTTAGCGACGATACATTTTTACCCACCGTTTCGATTTCTCCGGCAAATTCTGTACCGGGTACTTTTTTCTTTGGTCTGAAAAGCCCCGTCGCAAGTCGCATAAAAAATGGTTTCGCCCTGACAGTTGCACAGTCTGTTCGATTTACTGTAGTCGCATGTACTTTTACCAGTATCTCATCATCATTAGGTGTAGGTTTTTCTATCTCTTCGAGATGAAGAACGTCCGGTGATCCATATTTTTTATATACGATTGCTTTCATGATGTTTCATTCCATACTAATAACAACTTTTCCTTTTACGTTTCCTTCTCCAAAATAACGCATCGCTTCAGCAACCTCACTTAACGAGTAGCGCTTATCGATGATAGGGGCGACTATGCCATCTTCAAAAAGCGTTTTCATATGATCGAGATCACTTGCTTTTGGTTTATGTAACAGTAGCCCCATTTTCTTACCACTAGTCATTGAAAACCATGGCCACAGTAACAGGAGCCAGTTTGCTAGAGAGGAAGCACCACCGACCATGACATAAATACCCTTAGGGCTTAATGCACGTTTGTAATCGAAAATTGAATGGTAGCCCATAACATCAAGAATCAGATCATATTGCTGTCCATTTTGAGTAAAGTCTTCTTGCGTATAATCAATGACATGTGCAGCGCCCAACGAACGCATAAAGTCCATTTTCTTCATACTGTCCACAGCAGTGACTTCAGCCCCGAATGATTTGGCCATCGGTATCGCAAACGAACCCACGCCACCACCCGCGCCATTGATCAAAACTTTTTTAGCTGGCGTAGTTTGTTGTTGAATATTTCCTTGACGAAGCCCCTGCAGGGCGAGGACTGCCGCCTGGGGTACAGCCGCTATTTCCTCGTATGTCATACCGGCCGGTTTTAACGCTAGTATATTTTCATTCGCACAGACATATTCAGCAAATCCGCCCCAGCCACACCTGGATATATCTCCGAATACATCATCACCGGGCTGAAACATTGTTACGTTTTTACCAGCCGCCTCAACACGCCCTGCTATGTCACAGCCGAGAATCTTTATTCTCGTGGGTTTTAGAAGCCCAAAAACCAATCGGTTTATAAATGGCTTTCCTCTCAGGAGATCCCAGTCCCATGAGTTTATGGATGCCGCATGAACCTTTATCAAGACTTCATCGTCTTTAGGGATGGGCGTTTCTACATCGTCGAGATGAAGAACGTCCGGTGATCCATATTTTTTATATACGATTGCTTTCATATGTTTACGCAGGTTTTGAACCTATCCATAGCTAGATAAAAACGAAAAACAGTAGCAAAAAAAAATATTGGAAACATTTGGATAACTGAAAATCATAATAACGATTTAGCGATTAACTCCTAAAAAAGATTGTTGGGAACAATCCTTGCCATGTAGTCGTGTCCCCTATTATGCGTTCCCTTTTTAAGGTTTTACCGCGACAGTCTCGATCAGGCTAACGCGTTCCTCATCAAGATTGCGATGCAGATTATAGGCCTTGGTCAGGATGTCGTTTCCAACCAGCATATGCACCCCCAGTTCCGGCAGATCCGGCTCACCCGTGGGTTCCGTCATATGTGCAAAGGCTTGCTGCGCTAGATCAGTCTTGTCATTCCAGACATCAATATCAAAACCGGCAGATGTTAAAACATCACGGAAGGCTTCTGGCGGCACCAGAAAACTCATAGAACTGTCCTGCGCCCACGGCACCGGAAAGTGAACCGGTGTGTTTTTATTACCACACACCTCATACAAAATAGCACGCCCACCGTGCTTGAGCACACGATATACTTCCTTTAGCCATGACAGTTTATCCTCGACATTCATGCCCATCTGTATCGACCAGACACCATCAAATGTATTGTCATCAAACGGCAATGCAAGTGCACTTGCAGCATGGAACTTTACACGCGCCTGCATGCTGAGCAATTGCGTCAATCTTTCTGCGGCATCAATGTATTCATCACTCAGATCAATACCGGTCACACAACAACCTGTTTCATGTGACAGACGTCGTGTGGAACCGCCAATGCCACAGCCAACATCAAGGATATGCATATCAGGTGTAAAATCAGAAAGTGTTATCAGTTCTTTTGTTGCAACACTACCGCGGATATGAAACTCATCTACTGGCTGAAGATCATCAAGCGTAACCTCTGATAAATCCTTGCCAATATCATTAAGCCCCTCGATGATCCTGTTGTACAAATCATTCGGTGAATAATAACTGTGAATGTGTTTCATATTTTTATCCTTGATCAGTCAGGCGGACCCCAGAGTAATTCATCTAAATCTTTAGCTTTATCTGAATCAAGAGGGATAACTTTTCCACTGACAAATCGTACACCCTCTTTCTCCAGCAAACCTTGTTGCTTTTTATATGGCTCACTACCAACCTCAAAAGCCAATGTACGATTTGACCTTACAACACGATACCAAGGCAACTGTTCAACGGAACGACTCATCGCTTTACTAACCATTCTCGCGTAACGCGGGCGACCTGCTGCGCGCGCAACTTCACCGTAACTCATAACACGACCGCTCGATATACTGGAAACAATTTCCCAAACCACTTTATCGAATTTATTCTGAAAGTTAGTCATATTATAAATTTTAAGAATTAAAGCGACCAGAACCCTTTGATTTTCTACTAAGTACTATATCAGAACCCTTCGAGCACGATCTTGCCGCGTGAAGTGCCGCTTTCGATCCGTGCATGCACTGCGCGAAGAGTTGCGGCATCGATCTTGCCGGCGACTTCGGTCGCGGTGGAACGTATGCGCCCCGCATCGACTAGCGCGGCCACTTCGTTCAACAACTTGCCCTGCTCCGCCATATCCGGTGTTTCAAAAAGCGAACGAGTGAACATCAATTCCCAATGAAGTGACACGGCTTTGAGCTTAAACGGCATGGCGTTGAGCTCTTCCGGGTCATCGATCAGGCCAAAACGACCCTGCGGCGCAATCAGTTCGATGATATCGGCCAAATGCTGACCGGTCTGAGTGGTTGAGAACACAAAACCGGGAGCGCCGAGACCCAGAGCCTCGACCTGGGGTGCCAAAGGCTGGCGGTGGTCGATCACGTGATGGGCCCCGCATTCGCGCACCCAATCCTGCGTTTCAGGACGCGAGGCGGTGGCCATTACCGTAAGATCGGTCAATGCCCGCAGAAGCTGGATGGTGATCGAACCAACACCTCCTGCGCCACCGATGACCAGAATGGTATTACCTCCCTGCGGGGTCGGGCGTTTGACATCGAGCCGGTCAAACAGCATCTCCCAGGCGGTGATCGCCGTGAGTGGAAGTGCTGCGGCCTCCGCGTTACTCAAGCTGGCGGGTTTACGACCAACGATGCGTTCATCGACAAGGTGATATTCGCTGTTGGTGCCGGGTCGGGCGATGGAACCGGCATAAAAAACCGCATCGCCCGGTTTGAAATTATGCACCTCAGACCCAACCGCTTCTACAACACCGGAGGCGTCAAAACCTAGCACCCGCCAATCGCCTTCGGGCACTGCGCCTCGGCGCAGTTTTGTGTCCACTGGGTTTACCGACACGGCTTTGATATTGACGAGCAGATCTCGGCCGTCAGCTTTGGGGGTCTCAAGGGTGATGTCCTGCAGGGCATCCTCACGGTCAATTGGACCAGGGCTTCTATAGGCAACGGCTTTCATTTTTATTCTCCATCAGAGGAAGAAACAGGCTTAGATTAGATTGATTTTTAAATTATTAAGTGCACCATTTTTTAACATTTCCTGGGTAAAAACGCCCTTATCACAAATAAGGGCTGTTACATTGTCAACCGGAGAAACATCAAACGCCGGATTGCGAACGGGGGCGTTCGCTGGTGCCCAGCACACATCACCAAAACTTCCGCGAACACCACGCACTTCATAGGCTTCACGTTCTTCAATGGGAATACCATCTCCAGTTTCACATTCAAAATCAATTGTGGTGTAAGGGGCTACCGGATAAAAAGGAATATTGTGGTATTTCGCAAGCACTGACAGTGAGTAGGTACCAATCTTATTGGCGAAGTCGCCATTGAGTGCCACCCGATCAGAACCAACAAAGATCTTTTGAATCTTTCCGGTTTTCATCATATGGGCCGCCATCCTTTCAGTGATAATTGAATAGGGAATTCCCGCCTGTTCCAGTTCCCACGCAGTCAGGCCCGCGCCCTTGAGCCTCGGTCTGGTCTCATCGACATTA
>CAJXZZ010000057.1 GCA_913065105.1 uncultured Gammaproteobacteria bacterium
CGGGGTTAGAACGGACATTCGTAGAAAAGGTCATGGCCTTCAAAGAGCGCTTACCTTTGCCCTTATTAAAGTAGTCTCAGATAAACTTAAGAATCTTAGAGCGCAAGAAGTTGAGGGGGATGCTAAAGGCAGAACTCCATCTAAGTCCACTTATTTCATTCTTGAAGAACCTGAGCTTTACCTTCATCCGCAAGCTCAACGAGCTTTATTTGATTCGTTGGTGAGTTTGTCAGAATCAAATAACCAAGTATTACTTTGCACTCATGCAAGCGCATTAATTGATGTGGAAAAGTATCAGTCCATATGCATTGTTAAGAAAGATAGCGATGCTGTCGGTACTAAAATATGTCAATACACAGGTGAGTTATTCGACGGAGATAGAAAAAAAGATTTCAATTTAGCATATTGGCTTAATCCAGATAGAAGTGAGTTATTCTTTGCAAAAAAGGTTGTTTTAGTAGAAGGCCCAACAGACAAAACTATAATTCCATTACTTGCAAAAAGTTTGGATATATTTAAATATGAAATAACTCTAGTCGACTGTGGTTCAAAAACGGCTATACCACTTTATATAAAACTACTTAACCGCTTTTCAATTCCATATATTGCTGTCTATGATCAAGATCACCAAGCGCATAAGAATCAACAAGCACTCGATGCTGCTAACAGAGATACGGCATTAGTCGAAGCGGAAATAAATGCTGATTTTGGAAAGAGCATAGTTTTTGTTAATGATATAGAGGAAGAATTAGGCTTGCCTGATGGAAACAAAAGCAAACCCTATGTTGCGCTATCACATGTTTCAGATGAAGGCTTTACGCTGGATCAACAGCTAAAATCAAAAATACGAGAAATATATGAGTAATTATGAAACTAAGGCCTAACAACAGAAAGCCACTGTTTATGGGGCTCCACCCTCGTAACGAAAGTCGTGTAGGTTTATAAATATACTCAAAAAAGCACTGCAAATTCCAAGTGACACATTTGCGGCATCAATACTTTTGTATATCTTCCGTTATATGTTTGTTTTTATTGTAAAAACTAATAGCAGGCGTATGATATTGACGTAATTAAATACGTCAAATAGGACACCTATTTGTAGTTAGCTGCCCAAATTCATCATTAAGAGGAAGCATTATAATGAGGAAAAATTTACATTTAACACTTTTACATTTAACACTTTTTCTAGTGTTTTTTATAAGTTCCTCCGCTTGGGCTCAGGATAAACCTAATGTCATTATCATGCTTGTTGATAATCTGGGTTGGGGGGAGCTTGGTGTATATGGCGGCGGAGATCTTCGCGGTGCACCAACACCTAATTTAGATAAACTCGCAGCGGAAGGTATTCGCTTACAAAACTTCAATGTCGAGCCGCAATGCACACCATCTCGCTCCGCATTGATGACGGGGCGCCATCCAATACGTTCTGGTACAACAAAAGTTGTTTGGGGAATGTTATATGGGATGACCCGGTGGGAAAAAACTATTCCAGAACTGATGTCAGATGCGGGTTATTCAACAGGCATGTTTGGCAAATGGCATTTAGGTGACACGAAAGGACGTTTCCCAACCGATCAGGGGTTTGATGAATGGTATGGCATAGCCAATACCACAGACGAAGCACTCTACTCTAGTCACTTCGCTTACGACAAAAAGATAAGTGCACAACCCTATATTGTTGAAGCCACAAAAAATAAGAAACCTAAAAAAGTTAAAAAATACAATCTAAAAACACGCGCAACGATTGATCGTGAGTTAACTGATAAAACCATCGATTTTATGAAACGCAGTGTAAAGAAAAAGAAACCATTTTTTGCCTTCGTTCCATTTACCCATGCACATTTACCAACGACTGCCCATCCTGATTTTGCCGGGAAAACAGGCAATGGTCCTTATGCCGATGTATTAACAGAGATTGATTATAATTCTGGGAAAATTATAAAAGCGATTGATAAGTTAAAAATTAAAAATAACACTTTAGTGATTTGGTTAAGTGATAATGGACCAGAAGAAATTGAAGGTCATCATGGTACCGCAGGTTATTGGCGAGGAAACTACTTCACTGCACTTGAAGGATCATTAAGAGTACCCGCACTAATGCGTTGGCCAGGAAAGATACCTGCTGGAACAGTAAGCAATGAAATCATGCACATGGTAGATGTTTTGCCTACCTTGGCCAAAGTTGCCGGATATAAAGTTCCAAAGGATCGTATTATCGATGGTGTTGATCAATTGAATTGGCTCAAGGGAAAACAAAAAAAATCGAATCGTGAAGGTTTCCCAATCTACAATGGCGATGTTCTCTTCGCTTACAAATGGCGAAACTGGAAAATGCATTTAGTGCAATTGGACAGTATGTTTGGTGCGCCACAGCGATTGAATATGCCACACCTCTATAACCTGATCCAGGATCCAAAAGAGAAGTACTCAATAGATAAAGTGGATGTCTCTGGAAGCTGGGTATTTCCGGTAATGTTTAAGAATATTGTAGAATTCCAAAAAACGTTAGCTATTGAGCCTCCGATAAAACTAGGGACACCAGATCCTTATGTTCCTGCGAAGTAACAGTATGTGAAGCAGCTAACAAACGCGTCAAATGCGACGCTCGTACCTCGCGCGCTTTACGCGGGCGTTAGGCCGCCAGATGTCGATGATTAGTAGGCGGTAAATAATTTTCAGTATTGGGCTAATCACTCTAAATACTTAGGAGGTATCATGAATAAATTTCTATTTTCGCTACTTTTGACGCTGCTGATTGTATTTCCTAAATATGCACAGGCAGGCAATGTTGTGCATGACCCTGAATTCGTGAGGATGCAAAAAGAATTCTCAAAACAATGGGATGCCGATGACAAACGTGTACGCAGTGAGCTGGCCACGTTACAAAAAAGGTTCGGTAAAAAACCCAATATAGTTTTTATTCTTGCTGACGATGTTGGTTATACTGAATTAGGAAGCTATGGCGGCGGCAAGTTACGCGGTGCTCCGACGCCTAATCTTGACAAGATAGCCCGACAAGGCATCCGTTTCCTGAACTTTTATTCCGAAGTTGAATGCTCACCATCTCGCGCTGCTGTTATGACTGGGCGTCACCCGATTCGTAATGGTGTCTACAATATCACGTTGCCAGGGCAAGTAGGCGGAGGTCTTCACCCAGACGAAGTAACTATCGCTGAAGTCCTCTCAAATGTCGGCTATTACACAGGACATTTTGGCAAGTGGCAGATTGGAGGTGAAGAAGGAGAGTATCCCACCGATCAAGGTTTTGATGAGGCGGAGTAGTCCGAAGTAACTCCTCCTTGGTGGGTCAATAATAAAAACGCGAAGGCTACTGATGATAGCGGCGGCTTCACTAATCGGGTATTGTTGAACTCACCGGGCCCTGAAAATTTTCCCTATGACACGGGTGGTGTGATGCATGGCAAGAAAGGCAAAAAGCCTGAACTCGTGTACGAATATTCGATGGAAAAGTACAATACCTATGACTCAGAGGTGGCCGATAACGTTATCGACTTTATTCAGCGGCGAGCCACGACTGATCAACCTTTCTATGTTAATTTTTGGGGCAAGGGAAATCACTTTTGGGGAGCTCATCCAGATTTTAGAGATACACCTGCGCAAACCAATACCTCCGCACAAATGGTTGAACATGATTACAATACAGGGAGAATAATAAAAACTTTGAAAGACCTGGGTATTGCAGAAAATACTCTGGTTATTTGGGCTTCTGACAATGGGCCAATGTATACCGCTCACCCACATGGAGGCTATTCGTTGTTACCTGGCGGTAAGGGCGAAACAAAAGAGGGAGGTATCCATGTGCCAGCTATCGTGTGGTGGCCCGGCATGATTGAAGCCGATCAAGATCCGCTCGATATTATTCAGATTACAGATTTATTTACCACTATGGCAAGTATAGCCGGTGCTTTAGATGGGATACCTACAGATCGTGTGATTGATGGTGTTGATCAATCCGGGCTGTTTCTGTTGGGCGAAGGGAAAGGGCGCCGTGATTATATATTTCACTACAATAGAAAAAACCTGGAAGCTGTGAGAAAAGATCAGATCAAATTGAATCTTAAACCAACAAACCCAGGCTTCCACTTTTTTGAAGTTTACAATTTGTATCATGATCCTGCAGAGCGTTTTCCTAATGAGCTTGAGAATGGGATTTGGGCTGGGCCTGGAATGACGAAAATGATTCAGGAGCACATGCTACAGGTGCAGAAATATCCGCATCGAGAACCAAAAAGCTATTATCGAGACTTTGATCGTTCATTTGATCCGGAGCGAACCCCCGTCTATCAGCCGAAAAAAAGAGTTCATTGGGAGTGAAGAGGCCTAACAATGCGCTTGTTCGGACGCTCCTTTCGTCGCGCCGCACAGCTTGATCGTTATGAGTACTGGAGATAATCATGATAGATGAATTAGAAGTAAAAGACTGGATTACTATATCGGCAATCATCATTGGCCCTATACTCGCAGTGCAAGCACAAAAGTTTCTTGAAGCAATTCGTTATAAAAAACAACGTCGCCTGAGTTTATTTCATACTTTAATGTCAACAAGAGCCACTCGCGTATCCAATGAGCATGTAGGTGCACTAAATATGATAGATATTGAGTTTTACGGTAGAAAGATCTTTGGATATCGTTTTCAAACACCAAAAGAAAAATCAATTACAAATGCCTGGAAAAACTATAACGACCAATTAAGCACACCTTACCCACCAGAACAATTAGCAATGTGGTCTGATAAGGGCGACCAATTATTTACTACTATGCTCTACAAAATGTCTAATGCTTTAGGTTACGACTTTGACGAAGTGCAATTAAAAAGAGACTGCTATCGCCCTCTTGCACATGGGAACCTAGAAGATGAGCAACACAAGTTAAGAACTGCATTAATTGAGGTAATGGAGGGTAGAAAGCCTTTGCCTATAAAACAATTTGAAGAAGAAAATAATAATGAGCAGTAGTAACAAACAATAGGGGACAGACCCCGGTTTTTAAAACTGCCTTATTGAAAACCGTGATCTGCCCCCGATTGTTTTGTATTTGAGATGACAAAAAACAAACTCGAAAAGTATCTATCTAAGTTAAACGGCTCTGAAGGAAGTTATCCTTTCGGCCCAGAAGCGTTGGTATTTAAAGTCATGGGGAAAATGTTCGCTCTTGTTTCACAGAAAGAACAAACCCCAAGAGTAACGCTGAAATGCGACCCGGCAGATGCTGAAGTTTTAGTGGGCGAATTCGAGTCAATAATTCCGGGTTATTATATGAATAAAAAACACTGGATAACAATTTCTCTCACAGATGAAGTACCTGATGAAATGATTACTGACTTGTCTAGTGGGTCATATAAGCTTATTGTTAATAAGTTAACTAAAGCCGATAGAAACAAACTTGAGCAGCAAAAGTAAAACACATAATATGGCGCTGCACCGGTATTATGTTACGCTGAACTAAAGGGGACAGATCTATTTAAAAGGCGAAAAGATCGGTCTCTTTTGATTTGCCAGGGTCTGAACTTAGTTCTTACCCCCAGTTTAATGGCACATCAAAGGAGAATCTACGAACCAACTCACAATGACAGATAACAAACCGTAACAAACCGTAAAAGGAACTATCTAATGAAAGTACTCATTGTTTTAACCTCACACGATCAACTTGGTGATACTGGCAAAAAAACAGGTTTTTGGTTGGAAGAATTTGCCAGCCCTTACTACCACTTAAAAGATGCCGGCGTGCAAGTTACGCTAGCCTCACCATGTGGCGGCCAACCGCCACTTGATCCGAAAAGTTACGAACCTGATTTTCAAACCGATGATACGCGCCGATTTGACGATGACCAGGCTGCTCAGAATGAACTGGCGAACACTGCGAAATTAGCAGAAATGAAAGTAGAAAATTTTGATGCGGTATTCTATCCCGGTGGCCATGGTCCATTATGGGACCTGCATAATGACAATGATTCAATTGCGCTGATTGAAGGATTTATTGCTGCCGGAAAGCCTGTAGCGACTGTCTGTCATGCACCCGCGGTACTATTAAAGGCTAAGAATCAAAATGGTGATCCTTTGGTTAAAGGGAAAAAAGTCACTGGTTTTAGTAACACCGAAGAAGCCGCAGTGGAATTAACGGATGTCGTTCCTTATTTACTCGAGGATCAGCTTGTCTCAATGGGTGGAGTTTACCAGAAGGTTGAAGACTGGAATTCGTTGGCCGTTGTTGATGGTTTGATTATAACAGGACAAAACCCTGGTTCGTCAGCTGCTGTTGCTGAAGCTTTGGTAAAAGCGATTAACTAGTTTGAATACACATAACATGCACATGCAGCCGGACAACAAACCCTATGCGTTTTGTTGTTCGTGGATGCGCGTCGTTATGTGTTTAAAGAATAATGAATAAATCCTTCATCCTAATACTTATTACACTGGCATCTACTTCATGCACTTCAACAGAGAAGGTCTGGTCAAAATATAAACCAGCCGAATATGCCTATGTCGTCTCTGACGGTATAGATCCTGAGCCAGAATTAAAAAAAGCAGATGTGAAATATTATTGTAAAGAAGTTATTTATTCTTCTAGCGGCTTAGATAAGGCATGCTACGTTGAAAAATCATTAGCTAAAAAGACAAATGAATTTAATGAAACACTAATGAAAACACCTGCTGCATTAGCAAAAGACATTGTTGTTGTCGGTAAGGTTACTTTAGTTGCTCTTGCCTCAATTCTAGGTGATGGTTATCATAATTAGCAACCACATAACAAGACAATTAACGGCGAACGTAAAAAATAAATCAAAGGGGTCAGAGTCCTTTAATCATAATGATGTATACAAAATAAATTAGGGGCGGAGTATTGCAAACTTTAGTTAAGAAATGGTTTAAAGATAAGGAATCTGGTTTTCTGGATAACGGGGGCGGCGCAGACATAATGGTACGCAAAGCTGACCTTGTTAATTGTCAGTTTTTAAAAGTTGGTGCCACAGTTGAGTTTGAATGTCACACAGATAAGCACGGATTAATCGCCAAAAAGGTTAAGCTTTCGAATCAGAAGCGGGCGCAACATGGAGATCGAGTAAAGAAACCATTTCGCCCGGGTGTCATGACTTAGGATTAAAGGGGACGGAGGGTTAAAGTTTAACCAATCGTAAATGACAGTTGTTGGCCGACAGCAGTCAGTCGTGCAACTTGACCTGA
The DNA here is from genome assembly GCA_913065105.1 of uncultured Gammaproteobacteria bacterium. Taxonomy (GTDB): domain Bacteria; phylum Pseudomonadota; class Gammaproteobacteria; order SZUA-229; family SZUA-229. The sequence goes on from CAJXZZ010000057.1 coordinate 7,203, forward strand.
GCTTCATTGGATGAGCGACTGTTGTCGACCCATAGCAGGCATTCAGTAACAGTAAAGAGTCCTTAACGTTGTAAGCATTAAACTTGAAATTAATTTAGATTGTGTATAAATTAACCTTTCTTGTCATACGAGTAAATGAACAAAAAGAGAGGGGTTGGTATTTAGTATCAATCATGGAAGAAAAGTATCATGCAACACACGAATGAAATCATACAGCTGAAAGCACTAGATAGTATCTGCCATCGGTGCAAACTACGAAATTTATGTTCTGTAAATATATTAAGTGCTAGTGAACGAAAGAGGTTTAGCGACGTCACCATTCATGATGAAAGGTGGAATCGTGGTCAACACTTATTTTTTCCAGGCGACCGACTACGTTTTATTTATATTGTTCATTCTGGTAGTTTTAAGGTATATATTACGAATTCAAATGGTGATGCACAAATAACTGGCTTTTATTTTCAGGGTGGTGTTTTAGATTTAAATGTTCCCGATCATGCAGTTCAAAACTATGGTGCGGTTGCGCTTGAAACCTCTAACGTTTGTAAAATACCATTAGCTGAATTTGAGAAGATGGTGAGTCAGTATCCAGCTTTGTCAAATGTATTTCTCAACATAATGAGTAGAGAAATCATACTTAAGCAAAGTATGATTTTTGCCATGAGTAAAATGACAGCAGAACAAAGGGTAGCTGACTTTCTTGTTCATATGTCTACGGAGAGTAGGTCACAAGGCTATTCTTCTGCAGTATTTAAAATAAGCATGTCGCGTTCGGATATTGCGAATTATCTTGGTCTTGCCATTGAGACAGTTAGTCGCATATTTACAGCTTTGCAGAATAAGGGAATAATTAGGGCCGAGCGACATAGAGTATCTATTGATAATTTTTATGCTCTTAAGTCATTGGCGCAATGTGACGATACTGAGACCGATATAAAAGTTACGACCATATCACAAAAATAAAGGACGCAACGATAATCAACATCCTTCAGTTGCAGTTGAATTTATTATCTTGCGAGGGTCTCTTATTGGCCGACAACAGTCAGAATCAATAACTAAAGGTGACAGATCTATTTAAAAGGCGAAAAAGATCGGTCCCCTTTAAATTTTAATTTTGTAACTGCCAGCTATAAAACAAAGTCAAGGTAATGGTATAAGCGACAATGACGTAATACCAGTTTCCACTACTAAGTTTTGGCGTCCTGATCGGTGCAACATTCAAGGCTGCCAATGTTAGTATCAGTATATAAAGTATTACGGTGAATACTGACGCACTGAAAAGGTCATGAAAGACAAATAACAGGGCGAGGAGAATACCATTATTATCTATAGCCAAACCTTGATAGCTCGTTTTGCTAACTAAACCATATACATTGAAATAACTTAAGCGGAGCACGCCCGCCGCGACAATAAGAAAAGCACCCGGTAAAAACCAGGGGCTAAAATCACCGTAACTCAGTAAAACCACTGCAGGACAAACGCCAAAGCTGACGATGTCGATCAGTGAATCAAGCTGGCCACCGAACAGTCTCTGTTTATCGGTCCGACCTTTCATGCGCCGGGCGATATTACCATCGCTCCAGTCAAAGAATACGGCCCAGACCAGCCCGATCATGGCCGCAGGAAAATTGCCTACGATAGCAAAATAGATTGCCAGTACCGCTGATAAAAGTCCGGCCAGTGAACACAGGTTTGCCAGGTCCTTGGCAAAAGAAATTATTGTTGGTGGTGTCTCTATCGGGTCGTTTGCCGATGTTGTCGTTTCCTGGGTTATCGTTTCTTCTGTCATAGATTTTTGTCTGGCACTGTCTTATTAATAGAAACGATATTATCTGATAGCAGCAGCTTATTTACTGGAGCGATAAACTGGGCACTGTTAGCTGGAGAGCGACTTTTTATATGTCCTAAGCGAACAGGTTCCGACAAGCCAAATTGTGGAGTTTGGGGGAACATCAGTTCTGCCTGGTGCAGGTCTTCCAAACAATCTATCTCATACCATTTGTTTTCATCAAAGAAAACCGAGGCAAATTCAAGTGACCCGTCGGCGACCATCTCGGCAAATACTGTTTCATAATATTCATTTACGCGCTTATCGGCTATATGACGGTCTAATTGTTTTATCACCTTCTGCCAACTCTGCGAGGAAAAACTGTAGATATTAACGGTTTTATAACGCAGCTCATCATTAACGTCATGGCTAACATGAAACGCTGTAACATCTTTCTGTGCGTTAAGCCCAACCATGGTTCCATTCATCCATGGCAGGATATTCGAGATCGCAATTCTGTCAGGTACTAGCATAGACTCCAGCATTGATTCTTCAAAAACCAGATCGCTCTCTATCAGCACAAACGGCTCTTCGATCACTTCGCGCGCTAACCACAGTGAATAGATATTGTTGGTCGTACTGTAGACGGGGTTGAACACGTAATCGACCTGCATATCAGCCGCATTTATTTCAAGAAATTCACGAATACAATTATCAAGGTAACCAGTGACCACCACCAGGCGCGTGATTCCCTGCAAGCGGAGATTATCAACCAGTCGGCCAAGGATAGGTTCGCCGCCGACTTCGGTAAGGCATTTTGGTGCATCAAGGGTTAATGGGCGCAGGCGAGATCCAGTGCCAGCGGCTAACAGCAGAGCTGTAGTTATAGGGTTATTAATAGTCAATTCTCCTAAGAATTTTATTGTCGAAGATAGAATGCTGTTTATCTGGATAAGTAAGACAGATAAGTTGTCAGCAGCTGAGTGCTGACTTGCCATGGAGAAAAGTCCGGTGAAAAGGTTTTCTATTGCTATATCTGATATCAATATCAGCTTTTAGCTTTTATCCATGTGTTGATTGGCTTCGCGAATATAAGGTCGGTGATTTCCTCATCCATATGAGGAAGTTCACTTACTGTGTTATTCGACAAAAACAGCATATGCTGAGCTTCGAATACTCAGCTAACTCATTAACGATGAGTTATATACAGATTCTGTATATCATTTCTTGAAAGGCAGACAATCGCCTGAAAAAACAATGAAACGTTATAGAATCACTAAAGGAAAGCCAAAGAAAGACCAGGAAACGGCCAAGGGAAAGCTAAAGGAAAGTCCGGTCATTATACAGTAAATGGAGCGCTAATATCGGCTAATTCAGGAATCGACGTCTATGTTAACCCCTGTTAATCTGATCCCAGCTCCCTCAAACCCTTGCCCAGTGCATTCAGGCCGCCTGTTAACACATCTTCTGAGCAGGTATAACAAAGCCTGATATGGCCGTCCATTTTAAAATACTCGCCAGGATTGACCATAACACCGTGATCATCAAGCAGCTTATGGCAAAGTTCTATCGAAGACATATTTACTCGGTATTTCGGAAAACACATTATGCCACCGTGGGGCCGCACCCATTCCACGATATCCTGATTGGCATCCATCCATTTACTAAGTACCTGGAAGTTGGATACTGAAAGTTTAGTAAACCTCTGCATAAGGAGTTTTCTGGCGTTGCGCAGTGCGTAGGCGTTCATCAACTCCCCGACATAGGATGTAGAACCATTCGCATGAACCTTGGCAATCTGACACTGGGATGCGATTTCTGGTGGCGCGATTATCCACCCGGTCCTCTGGCCTCCCAGGCCGTAAACCTTGGTCATACTGCTGGTAATAATGACATTAGGCAGTCCGTAGGCAGAAACCTGGGGTGCGTCAGTACCGTCGAGAAAGATCTCATCGATGAGAACATAGATGCCTTTGGCCTGTGCAATTTCAGCTATCTTCCTAATCTCAAGTTCCCTGTCTGCCACCACCCCGGTAGGGTTGTTCGGGTTGGTCAGTACGATGAGTTTTGTCCTGTGGGTGATCAGCTCCTCCAGTGCGTCAACATCCAGACGAAAATCATCTTCAAACCGCCTGAACCACGGAATCTTTCGCGCCCCCAACATCTTGGGTGTTAACCACATCGGTTGGTAACCGGGCTGCTCTATAATGAATTTATCTTTTTTTTGCAGGGTCGCCAGAAAGACGAGAAAATTGGCCTGGGTGCCACCGGAGGTAGTAACGATGTTATCGATCCCGCAGCCATATATCTCCATCAGAATCTGTTTGAATTCGAAAGCACCACGGGGGTCGCCCCGTCCAAGATCAAGTTCTGGTTTGAGATCGTATTGCACCAGCTCGTCGTACTCTCGTTTGGAAAGGCCTTTCATCTTGCTGAAGGCCAGATTGTACTCAGCGCGTTCGTGATTATTCTGCAGCCATTCGAAGAGTTCTATGCGTGGGAGTTTCATGGGATGAATTGATACCAACCACAATCCTTGTCCCGGTCATTATTTTTCTTCATTACACAAAGTTCTCTCTGGTGCTAAATATCTTAAGTCTGTTCATTATTCAGGAAGACTAACACCTTGAACCAACAACCTTTGGTTTATTTAATTAAACAGTTTTTACCTTTTATCAGCCTGTCACATCATTATTGTGTCATGCTCTCGATGGCCACCGTGGTTTTCCTAAAAACGGTCGCCAACCCTCTGGAGAGAACATCATGAGCAAAGAACAAAAAACGAATAAAGAGAACAAGAAGAAAGCGGTAATGACACCAAAAGAAAAGAAAGCCGCGAAGAGACAAAAAAAGGATGAGAAGGGTCTTTTTAAAAACGATATCTAACTTCAACAAAAACTAGAGGGAACAGATTTATTTAAAAGGCGAAAAAAATCAGGGTGGTGACACTTCGATGTTTATCGCCCTGCTGACAAGAAACGACTTATGGGCGTGCCCTTTAACTTGTGAGCTTGTTAACCTACTTTAAGATAATGCACGCTAAATAATTCATCTGCATCAGTCCATACTTCAACCGGTGCGAAATTTGCCTCAGCGGCTATCTGGTGAAACTCATCTATGGAATATTTATAGGAACTTTCAGTATGAATCGTTTCGCCAGTTTGAAAAGGATATAGATTGCTTTCAATGCGCACACTATGGTTTATGTTGCATTCAAGATGCATCTCGACACGTCCTTTATCTTCATTATATATCGCCTTATGAGAAAAATTTTCAGGCACGAAGTCAGCATCCAGCCCGTCATTGATATGCGTCAGTAAATTTATGTTGAAGTCAGCAGTAACACCTTGAGAATCATTGTAAGCGGCTTCAAGAATGCCGACATCTTTCTTCAGATCAACACCGATCAGCAGGCCGCCATCACGTCCTACCAGCTGGCTGATCTGTTTCAGTAATTGTATTGCATTTGCCGGATCAAAATTTCCAATACTTGAACCGGGAAAAAATGCGTTGTATCGACCGGGACCAAAGTCAGGTACTGCCCATGGGTGAGAATAATCGAGATAGGCAGCATGGATAGTCAGCCATGGGTAGTCCTGTATAAGGCGTTGTGATGATGCGATCAGATGTTCGCGTGAAATATCAATCGGTACGTAAATTTCAGGGCGCAGTGCTTCAAGTAACAAACGAATCTTAATACTGCTGCCGCTACCGAGCTCTAACAGGTAACTGTTTATGCCGAGCAGTTCCGCCATCTCAGGTACGTATTGTTTTAACAGTTCAATTTCTGTGCGTGTGACATAGTACTCAGGTAGCTTAGTGATAGCATCGAACAGCTCAGAGCCTTTTTTATCGTAAAAATATTTTGGCGGCAGCGATTTCTGTTTGCCGCTAAGACCGCTATGCACATCGTTCGCCATACTGGCTGTTGGCGTATGCAGATCATGAAAAAATATTTTATCTTTTTTGATAGCAGTTGCATGCGACATAATGATTTACCGTGTTCCTTTTCGTTATAGTAGATCGTCAGCCAGGCGGATGCCGGAAAACTGCCATTGATCCTTCGGGTAAAAAAAGTTTCTGTAACTTGGTCGTGCATGTCCTGGCGGTGTTACGCAGGAGCTCCCTCGTAACACTATCTGGTTACACATAAATTTTCCATTATATTCACCAATGGCACCTTTTGCCGGCTGGTAACCCGGGTAAGGGGTATAACTCGATTGCGTCCATTGCCACAGGCAGCCGAACATTTGCAGAATTTCATTATTCCCCTCTGCGGCAGCTGGATGCAGACTAACCGGAAAATGCGCTGGCTCACATTTCTGCCGTAAACATGCAGCCTCCCATTCCTGTTCACGTGGCAGGCGTTTGTCAAACCAGCGGGCACAGGCGTCCGCTTCGTAATAATTGACATGACTGACCGGCTGGTCAGGGTTCACCGGCTGTAACCCATACAAGGTATATTCATACCATTGCTCATCTTTCTGCAGCCAATAACGCGGATGCGCGGCATTATTTTTTTGTTTCCAGTCCCAGCCATCGGCCAGCCATAATGCCGGCTTTTCATAACCGCCGTCATCTATAAATGCCAGGTACTCGGCATTAGTGACCAGGCGATTAGCCAGTCGAAATGCCGGCAGATGAATACGGTGTGCGACTTCTTCATTATCAAAATGGAATCCTTCACCGCGATAACCGATAACAGCTTCTTCAGCATCAAAGCTTACAAAGTTCATCGCCTGTTGCTTGCTTGTTACCACCTGCTGATTTTTACCGAGTGCGGGAAACAACGGATTAAAAGAAAAGCTGTACTTTATGTCAGTACAGAGTAATTCCTGATGCTGCTGTTCATGGTTTATTCCCAGCTCGCAGCGTTGCACAATGGTATCGCGCTCTGCATGCTTCGTCTGGGCCAGCAAATCGCTCATCGCTCTGTCTACATATTCACGATAATCATATACTTCTTTTACTGTCGGCCGCGACAGTAGCCCGCGCTGTGCTCGCGGGTATTGCATACCAACACCATGATAGTAACTGTTAAACAGATATTCGTAATGCGCATTGAAAGGCCTGTAATCAACAACAAAGGGTTTCAGGACAAAGGTTTCATAAAACCAGCTGGTGTGTGCCAGGTGCCACTTCGGCGGGCTTACTTCAGGCATTGCCTGTAAACCATAATCTTCATTTTCCAATGCCGTACACAGTAACAGTGAGTCTTTACGAGATTTGCCGTATAACGCAATCAGTGTTTCACTAAATTTAGCCGTGTCATTCATTCTACTGTCCTGTAGTTTGTATGCATTTTAGATTACTGATAAATACTTAATATAACAACTTAGCTATCATGAGGTTAAAGAACATTAATATAGATCAGAGATAGTTGTTGTTAACAACTAAAAAACAACTAAAGGGGACAGATCTATTTAAAAGCGAAAAAGATCGGTCCCCTTTGATTGGAGTACAATGTAGATAAACGACTGCACAGGAACTTAAGCAGTTTTTTAAATTCTGATAGTTGTAAGTATTCATAGGCAATAACTGATGAATAATGAACATATCTCTGCAAGTGCATCGGACTTAACCGATCCCGTCTGTGGCATGAATGTCACTACCGAAAGTGAACATCATCTACAGCATAATCATCATGATTATTATTTTTGCAGTTCGGGTTGCAAAGATAAATTTGAAGCCTCGCCTGATACTTATCTAAACCCTGTAGCTTCAAAAAAAGACAACTGCCATGATGATAGCTGCAGCCTGACATCAATCACCTATACCTGCCCGATGCACCCTGAAGTTGAACAGCAGGGGCCGGGTGCCTGTCCAAAATGTGGCATGGCGCTAGAGCCTAAAGGTTTACCTGTTGTAGAAAGCAAAGTTGAATATACCTGTCCGATGCATCCTGAGGTGGTGCAGGATCATCCGGGTAGTTGTCCGAAATGCGGTATGGCGCTGGAAGCGAAAACCGTTACCCTTGAAGAAAAAAATGAAGAGCTGATCGATATGACGCGGCGCTTCTGGATTAGCTCTGTGCTTGCAATACCAGTTTTCCTGCTGGCGATGATCGCCGACATGATGCCTGCCTTACTGCCTGATACTCTGTCCATGTTAAGCGTGCAGTGGATCGAGTTTGCTCTGGCGACTCCGGTTGTTCTCTGGGGTGGCTGGCCGTTTTTTGTACGAGCGCTACAGTCTATTGCTACCTGGAATTTGAACATGTTTACCCTGATTGGTCTGGGTGTTTCGGTGGCATGGATTTATAGCACGGTGGCTTTGCTGGCACCTGGAATATTTCCGCCGTTGATGCAGATGGATGGTGGACTGGTTCATGTCTATTTTGAAGCCGCGGCGGTGATTACTGTGCTGGTATTGTTGGGGCAGGTGCTGGAGTTACGTGCACGTAGTCAGACGAATGCGGCGATAAAGATGTTACTGAGTCTGGCGCCGAATACAGCACGCATCGTGCGTAAAGACGGCAGTGAAGAAGATATTTCATTAGATCTGGTGGTTGTTGGTGATGTGTTGCGCGTCAGACCCGGCGAAAAAATCCCGGTTGATGGTACGGTGACTGATGGCAGCAGTTCAGTCGATGAGTCTATGGTGACAGGTGAGTCGATACCTGTAGAAAAAAATCAGGGTGAGTCTGTTATTGGCGCGACGGTCAACGGTACAGGCAGTTTGCTAATGCGCGCTGAAAAAGTGGGGGCCGATACTTTACTTTCCCAGATAGTGCACATGGTCAGTGAAGCACAACGTAGCCGCGCGCCGATTCAGAAACTGGCTGATATCGTTGCCGGTTATTTTGTGCCAACTGTCGTTCTTGTCGCTGTTTTCACCATGATCGTCTGGCTGATCTGGGGACCTGAACCTCGCCTTGCGTACGCCATGGTTAATGCAGTGGCAGTATTGATCATTGCCTGTCCCTGTGCGCTCGGGCTGGCGACACCGATGTCGATCATGGTAGGAACCGGCAAGGGTGCAACCATGGGGGTACTGATTAAAAACGCAGAAGCACTGGAAACACTGGAGAAGGTCGATGTGCTGGTTGTTGATAAAACCGGTACGTTGACTGAAGGCAAACCAAAACTGGTGTCAGTTAAAGCGATGAATGACTTTGATGAAAATGAAGTGCTTGCATTAGGTGCCAGCCTCGAGCGTGCGAGTGAGCATCCACTTGCTGAAGCCATTGTACGAGGTGCGGAAGAACGTAATGTCAGTCTTTCAGCTACCGACGATTTTGCATCAGTAACGGGCAAAGGCGTAACAGGTACAGTTGATGGTCGTAAAGTGGCACTCGGAAATATTAAACTTTTACAAAGTCTTAATATTGATGTAGCCGACTTGCCTGAACAGGCTGAAACTGGTCGCTCAGAAGGACAAACCGTTATGTTAATAGCGATCGATGGTAAAGCTGCAGGTTTAATCGGTGTCGCTGATCCGATCAAGGATTCAACACAAGAAGCAATTGCAGATCTGCATAAAGCAGGTGTGGACGTCGTAATGCTCACAGGTGACAGTAAGACAACAGCCCAGGCAGTCGCAAGCAAATTGAATATCGACAGGGTGGAAGCGGAAGTTTTGCCCGACCAGAAAGCCAGTATTGTTAAACAGTTGCAGGCAGAAGGAAAAATTGTTGCCATGGCGGGTGACGGTATCAACGATGCGCCGGCATTGGCGCAAGCCCATGTGGGTATCGCCATGGGTACCGGTACGGATGTGGCCATGGAGAGTGCGGGGGTGACACTGGTTAAAGGTGATCTGCGTGGTATCGTTCGTGCCCGACGGCTCAGTCACGCGGTAATGAATAATATCCGGCAGAATTTGTTTTTTGCTTTTTTCTATAATGCACTGGGGGTACCCATCGCGGCAGGTGTACTGTATCCGGTATTTGGTCTGCTACTGTCACCGATGATTGCCGCCACAGCGATGAGTTTCAGTTCGGTCTCAGTTATCGTTAATTCATTAAGATTGAGAAAGACGAATCTGTGAAGTCCAGCTACAAGTGCCCCGCGTTGCTAATTAGTTTGAACAGTTTGTGCTTGTGTAATATCTACGTTACCAGTTTATTGATACTGTTAAACCTGCGCCATATCTGTCCGCCCAAGGTACAACTTGAACACTCTCATCAAATGAATCGGTAAATACCCAGCCTGATAATGAGCCAATCAACGCTCCAGCCAAAACATCTTTCCAGTAATGCGTGCCCGCTTGAACTCGCCCTACGCCAACTAAGGTAGCTATACCAAATGCAGGTAACCCAACCTCCGAGCCATACCGTATGTTCAGCGTCGTTGCTGCTGCAAACGCATTAGCTGTATGAGCTGAAGGGAAACTATCATTTCCACTTCCATCTGGTCGTTCAGCGTCAATTAGAGTTTTTCCTGCTAAACTTACGCCTGATGCAGTGACAACACTATAACCTGCTTGTTTAAAACCTTCCCAATCGTCTTTATAAGCAGGTAGGGCCAAGGCAACAATAACTAAACCATATGTTCCAACGTCACTGACTGTCTCCCAATTATCAGAGCTTGACGCGTTTGCAGAGAGAGGTAGCAACAAAAGCGTTAATAGTGAGACTGATTTTCGAAGATACATTTAAATATTAATCTGCTGCTTTTAATGGGTATGGATATACCATTAATAACCACCAGTCGCAAACGGACATAAAAGAGCACCTAAGAGAAAAGTCCGTTCTGGAGCGCTGATGAGCAGGTATTTCATATGTTGTGTTAACGACACGAATTTCGGGCAATGCCACAAGCAATCTTGTTTGACCTGGTGGGGTTAACTCGAATAGGTCTATGTCTGTTTTTTTATAGTATGAATTTACGAGGCAAGAGATTAATTAATCAAAATATTAGATATTGGTGAAAGATGTATTTAAACACTCATTTATTGATTTAGCAGATAAAAATCATAACGATCTCCAACTACAACAAAAAATGCTATTAAACAACGTGAATCGCTTTAAACAAAACCTACAAACTATTTCTCTTACTATATATGTCTTTATTCTAAACTTTATGAAAAAAGGCATTAAATTATGTACCTGTTTAATATCAGCCGTCTATCTGCTGTTAGCAGCAAATTTCGCAAACGCAGGCCCTTTTATTGAAAGCGGTGATCTCCAGTTACGTAGCGACTTACAGGTATTAAATGATAACAACGTGATTAATATTCCTATGTCAACGTGGCCATTAGCATGGGATGACGTTATCAATGCATTGCAATCAGCAGATGAAATCAAGCTAACGCATCAACAATCACTACAGTCGTTACAGCGCATTCAAAGTAAATTAAATAAACAATATGGTTATAACCATGTGCAAACGACTGTTGGAGTTTCTGGTGGAAATACGATTCCAATCATCCGTTCTTTTGCTTCAACGCCAAGAGAAGAAAAACAAATTTATGCTAGCAGCTCGTGGATGAATGAAGACTATGCCTTCAAACTAAAGTTAACCGGCGTTGATGAAGCGCAAGATAATAAAGACCTGCGCCTGGATGACTCTTATGCCAGTATAAATTGGGGCAACTGGATATTGTCAGCAGGGGCGCAAGATAGATGGTGGGGGCCTGGTTGGCAGGGAAGTTTGATCATGTCCAATAATGCACGCCCCATACCGGGTATTACTTTTCAACGTATTCAGTCACAAGCGCCGGAAACGAAGTGGTTAAAGTGGCTCGGCCCATGGTCATTCATGACCTATATTGGTCAGTTGGAAAGTGAGCGCGTTATCCCAAATGCAAAATTATGGTTAGCTCGGTTCACTTTCAAACCCTTTAGCAGTTTGGAAGT
>CAJXZZ010000058.1 GCA_913065105.1 uncultured Gammaproteobacteria bacterium
ACAACTATCGCCCACAGTTCTACTTCCGTACAACGGATGTAACCGGAGCTTGTGATTTACCAGAAGGTGTAGAAATGGTAATGCCAGGCGATAACGTAAAAATGGTAGTAACACTGATCAACCCGATTGCGATGGAAGAAGGCTTACGCTTCGCTATCCGTGAAGGTGGCCGTACCGTTGGTGCGGGTGTGGTCTCTAAGATTGTCGAGTAATTTTTTACTCTAACCGAATAAGTAATATACGAGAAAAGTATGGCGAATCAACACATAAGAATACGTTTAAAAGCTTTTGATCATCACCTGATTGATAAATCAGCCAGCGAGATTGTTGAAACAGCTAAGCGTACTGGTGCTCATGTTAAGGGTCCTATTCCACTGCCAACGAAAAAAGAGCGTTTTACGATTCTGATTTCGCCGCACGTAAATAAGGATGCGCGTGATCAGTACGAAATTCGTACGCACAAGCGCATGATGGACATTATTGATCCAACCGATAAAACCGTCGATGCTTTAATGAAGCTGGATTTGTCTGCTGGTGTTGATGTGCAAATTAAATTAAATTAATCATATTTAATTTAATTTAGCACTATCGCAAAGAAATAAAACTGTTTATAATAGCCGGCTTTGCTGCCTGGCTAATAGCTCAGCATCTATTTAGGTGAATAAGCTATTAAAAGTTACGGCGCAAGTACCAAATTATCGTAAGTCCTTGTTTTTATTACTAGGATACTGCGAAAGCTGCAATCGAGCATTCACCTGTTCAGTATTGCCTTAGTTAAAGTTCGGTATAAAAAATTTAATTCATAGATCACGATCGTTATCACTAGAGACGATCGCGATTACACGACTGGCTTTTCCTGAAAATTTATCAGGGGACTGGTTTTTTATTAGTAGGTTTTAATATGACTATTGGTGTTGTTGGTAGAAAAGCGGGTATGACACGCGTATTCACTGAGGAAGGTACTTCGATTCCTGTCAGTGTCATTGAGATTGCGCCTAACCGTATTACTCAGATTAAAACTGATGAGACAGATGGTTATCAGGCAATACAGATAACAACTGGTTCTAAGAAAGCGTCACGCGTAAATAAGCCGATGGCTGGTCACTTTGCAAAAGCAGGTGTTGAGGCTGGTCGAGGTTTGTGGGAATTCCGCATAAACGGCGACGAAGCTGCAGAGCTGGCTGTTGGTGGTGAGGTATCAATCGAGATGTTTGAAGCTGGTCAATCAGTTGATGTGACAGGTACAACCATAGGTAAAGGTTTTCAGGGTGGCATTAAACGTCACAACTTTACTATGCAGGATGCCACGCATGGTAACTCGATCTCGCATCGTTCAAACGGTTCGATCGGTATGTGTCAGACACCTGGTCGAGTAATTAAAGGTAAAAAAATGTCAGGTCACATGGGTAATGTGCAGCGCACAATCCAGTCACTTGAATTAGTAAGAGTCGATGCTGAACGTGGCCTGTTGTTAGTAAAAGGTTCTGTGCCTGGTTCAAAAGGCGGCAATGTGATTATTAAGCCTGCTGTTAAAGCATAAGAATAAAGATTAGATTTTATAGAGATTAAATATGGATCTGCAATTACATAATAGTAAAGAAACAATCACTGTATCCGATGCGGTGTTTGGTCTTGAATACAAAGAGAGCCTGATTCATCAATTGGTGACTGCGTATATGGCTGCTGGTCGTGCCGGTACTGTGGCGCAGAAAAATCGCTCTGCTGTACGAGGCGGTGGCGCTAAACCATGGAATCAAAAAGGCACGGGCCGCGCGCGTGCCGGTACTAGCCGTAGTCCTTTGTGGCGCAGTGGTGGTACAACATTTGCAGCGCAGCCACGTGATTACACGCAAAAGCTGAATAAAAAGATGTATAGAGCAGGTATGCGTTCTATGTTGTCAGAACTGAACCGTCAGCAACGAATTATTGTTGTTGAAGATATCGCTGTTGATACGCCAAAGACTAAACAGATGTCTGCAAAACTGGCTGATCTTGGTGTGGTTAAAACGTTGATCATCACCGAAACAGGTGACGAGAAATTATATTTATCTGCTCGTAATCTACCTAATGTGGAAATAACGGATGTAGCTGGTATGAATCCAGTCAATCTTGTTCGTTATGATCATGTTGTAGTTACTGTAGGTGCGGTACGTGCAATCGAAGAGGGCTTGTCATGAATCAGGAACGTATGTATCAGATCTTGTTAGCTCCGCACGTATCAGAAAAAGCCTCTTTACTGGCTGATGAGAATAATCAACATGTTTTCAAAGTGCTAGAAACGGCTACTAAAGCAGAAGTAAAAGCAGCTGTTGAAGGTATGTTTAAAGTAAAAGTAGACAAAGTGCGAATATTGAACACAAAGGGTAAAACCAAGCGTTTTAGTGGTCGCATCGGTAAACGTTCTGATACGCGTAAAGCATACGTTACCTTGACGTCGGACAATGATATTGATTTCTCTAGTGCAAACTAGAGTAATACGAGATAAAGCGGAATAGTCATGGCATTAGTAAAAACCAAACCAACCTCACCTGGACGTCGATTCGTCGTTAAGGTTGTTAATAAAGAATTACATAAGGGTGCACCTGAGCGTTCACTGACTGAAAGTAAAAGTAAGTCTGGTGGTCGAAATAATGCAGGTCGTATCAGTGTCCGTCACGTAGGTGGTGGTCATAAGCAGCGTTACCGTTTGATCGATTTCAAGCGAAATAAAGATGGTATTCCAGCACGTGTTGAACGTATCGAGTACGATCCAAACCGTACAGCAAATATAGCTCTACTGGTTTATGCGGATGGTGTTAAAACTTACATTATAGCGCCAAAAGGCGTTAGCGCAGGGGACGAGCTTTTGTCGGGTAGTAATGCACCGATCCGTGCAGGTAATACGCTGCCAATCGCTAATATACCAGTTGGTTCACAGATCCATTGTGTTGAAATGAAACCTGGTAAAGGTGCGCAGATTGCACGTAGCGCAGGAACAACTGCACAGCTGCTGGCGCGTGAAGGTATTTACGCAACATTGCGTTTACGCTCAGGTGAAATGCGCAAGATACACACTGACTGTCGCGCAACTATTGGTGAAGTTGGTAATTCTGAGCATGCATTACGCTCGTTGGGTAAAGCAGGTGCCACACGCTGGCGCGGTGTTCGCCCGACTGTTCGTGGTGTAGTGATGAATCCTGTTGACCATCCGCATGGCGGTGGTGAAGGTCGTACATCAGGTGGACGTCATCCTGTGTCACCTTGGGGTATGCCTACTAAAGGCTACAGAACACGTAGTAACAAACGTACAGACAATATGATCTTACGTCGCAGAAATAAGTAGTAAAGCCTAAATAGTTGAGGAAATAAGAGTGCCACGTTCATTAAAAAAAGGTCCATTTATTGATCATCACCTGATCACTAAAGTGAACAAAGCGGTTGAGACTAAAGATCGCAAACCAATTAAAACCTGGTCGCGTCGTTCAACAGTTTTTCCTGAAATGGTTGGTTTGACCATAGCAGTTCATAACGGTAGACAGCATGTGCCTGTTCTGGTTAACGAAAATATGGTTGGCCATAAGTTGGGTGAGTTCGCTTTAACCCGTACTTATAAAGGTCACACTGCAAACAAGAAAGCGAAATAAAGCTTTACAGCAAAGGTAATTATTGTGGAAGTAATAGCTAAACATAGATTCGCGCGAATCTCGGCTCAGAAAGTTCGTCTGGTTGCAGATCAGATTCGTGGCTTGCCAGTTGATAAAGCGCTGGATGCATTAAATTTTGGTGTGACTAAATCATCAGATCTGATGAAGAAAGTACTGGAGTCTGCTATTGCCAATGCAGAACATAATGAAGGTGCTGACATTGATGAGCTTCACGTTGCAAAAATATTTGTAGATGAAGGCCCAACAATGAAACGTATTCAGCCGCGCGCCAAAGGCCGTGCTAACAGAATTTTGAAACGTACAAGCCATATTACGGTTTGTGTGTCGGACGCATAAAGAGAGATAACGATGGGCCAAAAAGTACATCCAGTAGGTATACGTTTAGGTATTTCAGCAGATTGGAATGCAAAGTGGTATGCGTCAACAAAAGATTTTCCAAATCTTTTGAATGCAGATATCCAGGTGCGTGAGTTTTTGCGTAAGAAACTGGCAAACGCCAATGTGAGTCGCATTCAGATAGAGCGTCCTACAGGTTCAGCTAATATCACCATACATACAGCTCGTCCTGGTGTGGTCATAGGTAAGAAAGGTGCTGACATTGAGGTGCTTCGTAAAGAAGTGGCTAAGATTATTGGTCTACACGTAAACAGCGTTAAGGTAAATATCGAAGAAATTCGTAAACCTGAACTTGATGCGAAACTGGTTGCTGAAAGCATCTCGCAACAACTTGAACGTCGTGTAATGTTTAGACGTGCGATGAAACGTGCGATTCAAAATACTATGCGCATGGGTGCTCAGGGTATCAAGATTAAAATTGGTGGTCGTTTGAACGGTGCGGAAATTGCACGTAGTGAGATGTACCATGAAGGCCGTGTTCCATTGCATACTTTACGTGCAGATATCGATTACGGTACACATGAAGCTTTAACGACTTACGGTATCTTAGGTATTAAAGTTTGGATTTATAAAGGTGAAATTTTTGATCTTTATAAAAATTTAGAATCAAAAGACGCTGCTAATGCAAGCGCTGGCGCCGGTGCTAAGTAACGCCGAACCAACGACATAGTTAGAGGATAAAATAGTGTTACAACCTAAGCGTACTAAATTTCGTAAAATGTTTAAAGGCAAGAACCGTGGTCTTGCACAAGCTGGCAACAAAGTTAGCTTCGGTGAGTTCGGTTTAAAAGCTACAGAGCGTGGTCGTGTTTCTGCTCGTCAGATCGAAGCGGCTCGTCGTGCGATGACACGTAAAGTGAAACGTACTGGAAAAATCTGGATCCGTGTTTTCCCTGATACTCCGATTTCAAGTAAACCGCTTGAAGTTCGTATGGGTAAAGGTAAGGGTAACGTGGATTACTGGTGTTCTAAAGTTCAACCAGGCACCATGTTATATGAGATGGAAGGTGTGCCAGAAGAAGTGGCAAGAGAAGCTTTTCGTCTAGCAGCAAACAAGCTGCCTATTAAGACAACCTTTGTTATACGTGCGGTGATGTAATGGCTTCTGCTCAAGAATATAGAAAAATGTCTGAAAAAGACTTAACAGCTGAATTATATAATTTACGTCGTGAGCAGTTTAACTTGCGTATGCAAATGGGTTCAGGTAATACACCAAAAATTCATCGTTTTAGTATTGTTCGCCATGATATTGCGCGCATTAAAACGGTACTGACTGAAATGGGTCAAGCAACTAAGAAAGGTGATTCATAATGACTAGTGTTGATACAAGCGCAACTGCTAGCGAAACAAACAAGCGGACTTTACAGGGTGTTGTAACTAGCGCTGCTGGTGATAAGTCTGCAACGATTATGATCGAACGTCGTATTAAACATCCTATTTATGGAAAGTATATTAACCGTTCGAGCAAAATCAGATTGCATGATGAAGCAAACGAATGTAACAAAGGCGACACGATCTTAATCGAAGAGTGTCGTCCAATGTCCAAGACGAAGTCCTGGAAACTTGTAAAAATTGTTGAAAAAGCTCCTGAGCTTTAATTGATCCGGCACAAGAGTTAGGTATAAACCATGATACAAATGCAAACCATTTTAAATTCCGCTGATAACAGTGGTGCACGCAGCATGATGTGTATCAAAGTATTGGGTGGTTCACATCGCCGTTATGCACGCGTTGGTGACGTTATCAAAGTTAGTATTAAAGATGCGATTCCACGCGGTAAGGTAAAAAAAGGTGAAGTGTATAACGCGGTGGTTGTGCGTACCAGAAAAGGTATTCGCCGTCCTGATGGCTCATCAATTCGTTTTGATACTAATGCTGCAGTTATTTTAAATGCAAACTTACAGCCTGTTGGTACTCGTATCTTTGGCCCGGTAACTCGTGAGCTGCGTAATGAGAAGTTCATGAAAATTGTCTCGCTTGCACCAGAAGTATTGTAAAGGTAAATAAGCATGAAACGTATTAAAAAAGGTGATCAGGTCATCGTTATTGCTGGTAAGGATAAAGGTCGTCAAGGTGCTGTATTGCATATAGCCGATGACAAAGTTCTGGTTGAAGCTATTAACATGGCTAAGAAGCATACTAAAGCAAATCCAATGGCAGGTGCTGAAGGCGGTATCGTCGATAAAGCTATGCCGCTGAGTATCTCGAACGTAATGTTATTTAACCCAATGACCAATAAAGGCGATCGTATTGGTTTTAAAGTTTTGGAAGATGGTCGTAAAGTACGTTATTTCAAGTCTAACGACGAAGTCGTAGACGTTTAAGGTATATCTAAGGTAAAGATAGGTCATGTCAAGATTACAAGAATATTATCGCGATACAGTCGTTAAGAATTTGATGACTACTGGTGCATTCAAGAATGTTATGGATGTACCGCGTATTACAAAAATCACTATCAATATGGGCTTAGGCGATGCGATAGGTGATAAAAAGATTTTAGAAAACGCTCTGGTCGATATGGAAAAAATCGCAGGTCAAAAACCTGTGACAACACTGGCTCGTAAATCAGTTGCATCATTCAAAGTACGTGATGGCTACCCGATCGGTTGTAAGGTGACTTTGCGTAGTGAAAGAATGTATGAGTTTCTTGATCGTTTGATCAGTATCTCAGTACCTCGTATCCGTGATTTTCGTGGTTTGAATCCAAAATCATTTGATGGCCGTGGCAACTACAACATGGGTGTTAAAGAACAGATTATTTTCCCAGAGATCGAATACGAAAAAATTGACAAGATCCGCGGTATGGATATATGTATCACAACAACTGCTAAAGATAACGCAAGTGGTCTGGCATTGTTAAAAGAATTTAAATTCCCTTTTAAAGGCGAAAGCAAGCAGGGTAGTAAATAATATGGCTAAGAAATCTATGGTAGCCCGCGAGTACAAACGTACTTGCCTGGTAGAGAAATACGTTGATAAACGTGCGCAGTACAAAGCTGTACTGCTTGATCAAAACGCAGGTTTTGATGAGAAGATGGAAGCACAGCGTCAGCTACAGACTTTACCAAGAGATTCTAGTCCTTCACGCCGTCGTAACCGCTGTCGTATAACCGGCCGTCCACATGGTGTGTTTCGTAAATTTGGTTTATGTAGAAATAAATTACGTGAAGCTGCGATGCGCGGCGACATTCCTGGCCTAGTTAAGGCTAGTTGGTAGAGGTATTTCATTATGATGACAGATCCTATAGCAGATATGCTAACCCGCGTGCGTAATGCACAAGCAGCATCAAAATTTGATGTCACTATGCCATCGTCAAAATTAAAAATTGCGATTGCAAAGGTATTGCAGAGTGAAGGTTACATTTCTGGTTTTGCAAGCGACGATGCGGCTAAACCGACTCTGACGGTTACATTGAAATATTATGAAGGTCGTCCGGTTATTGATGAATTAAAACGTATTAGTCGACCAGGACTGCGTATTTATAAAAACAAACATGAATTGCCTACGATCTTAAATGGTTTAGGTATCGCCATCGTATCAACATCAGCGGGTGTGATGACTGATCGTGCAGCACGTGCTGCGGGTCGTGGCGGCGAAATTATTTGTACTGTTTCTTAATAATAACGTTAACGTTTCAAATTATTAGAACACAAACATTTTAGAGAAAAATAATGTCACGTATTGCTAAAAAACCTGTCGAAGTAGTAGCTGGTGTAGAATTTAACATCAGTGGGCAGTCGGTTACTGCAAAAGGTAAACAAGGTAACTTGTCAATGGAATTGCATGAGGCCGTCAGTATTAAACAGGAAGATGGAGTACTAACCTTTCTGCCAAATGATGATTCAAAAGGCAGCATGGCAATGGCTGGTACCATGCGGTCTCTGGTTGATAACATGGTGAAAGGTGTTTCTGAAGGTTTTAGTAAACAGTTGCAGTTAGTCGGTGTAGGTTATAGAGCACAGATGCAGGGTAATGTACTTGACCTGTCTTTAGGTTTCTCTCATCCAGTTAAATATGCGATACCTGAAGGTATCACCATTGAAACACCAAGCCAGACAGAAATTAATGTAAGAGGCGCTGACAAACAAAAAGTTGGTCAGGTGTGTGCAGAAATTAGAGCTTATCGTCCACCAGAACCTTATAAAGGTAAGGGTGTGAGATATTCTGACGAGCGTGTAGTTCGTAAAGAAGCTAAGAAAAAATAAGAGTTAGGTTATTACCATGATATCTAAAAAAGCAAACAGAATGCGTCGTGCAAAGAAAACACGTGCAAAAATTAGTGAGCTAGGTGCGCACCGTTTAAGTATTCATCGCACACCTCGTCATATCTATGCTCAGGTAATTAGTCCTGATGGCAGTAAAGTTATTGCAGCAGCATCGACTGTACAGAAAGACGTAGCGGGCGAAGTCAAATCTACCGGTAATATTGAGGCCGCTTCATTAGTGGGTAAAGCTATCGCTGAAAAATCAAAATCTGCTGGTGTTACAACTGTAGCTTTCGATCGTTCAGGTTTTCGCTACCATGGCCGTGTTAAAGCATTAGCAGATGCAGCACGGGAAAGTGGATTAGAATTTTAATCTCTGAAATATAGATTGAACATTTAAAATTTAGCATTAAAGAATAGACAGGGTTTAAGCATGGCACAACAAGATAACTCAGCAAGTAAAGATGACTTCATTGAAAAATTAGTTGCTGTAAATCGTGTAGCAAAAGTAGTTAAAGGTGGTCGCCAATTTGGTTTTACTGCACTGACAGTTGTTGGTGATGGTAATGGTACGATCGGTTTTGGTTACGGTAAGGCGAAAGAAGTACCGCTGGCTATTCAAAAAGCAATGGATAAAGCACGTAAGAACATGAAAGCGGTGCCTCTAAAAGGTGACACTTTACAACACGCTATCACCGGTATTCATGGTGCAGCTAATGTTTACATGCAACCTGCTTCAGAAGGTACCGGTATTATTGCTGGTGGTGCGATGCGTGCAGTATTTGAAGCTGTCGGTGTAAAAAACGTACTTGCTAAAATTAATGGTACACGTAACCCGATCAACGTGGTTCGCGCAACGATTAATGGTCTTTCGTCAATGTCTTCACCAGATTATGTTGCAGCTAAACGCGGCAAAAAAGTTGAAGAGATACTGGGTTAATTAGACCCGTTAATTTAGATCCAGTAAATAGATTATAGATTTAGGTAAACAGCTCATGGCTAGCAAAGAATTAAAAGTTACGTTAACTAAAAGCACAATTGGTCGCCTGAAGGCTCATAAAGCTTGCGCACGTGGTTTAGGTTTATTACGTACACATCACTGTGTTACGGTTCAGGATACACCTGAGAATCGTGGCATGATAAATAGAATTTATTACATGGTTAATGTTGAGGAAGTATAACAATGCATTTAAATACACTTCAACCTGCTCCAGGTAGCAAAAAGAACGCAAAACGTGTTGGTCGCGGTATTGGTTCTGGTACAGGTAAAACTTGTGGCCGTGGCCATAAAGGTCAAAAATCTCGCTCTGGCGGATTTACTAAAGTCGGTTTTGAAGGTGGACAGATGCCTTTGCAACGTCGTTTGCCTAAATTCGGCTTCGCTTCACGTTCAGCAAAACGAAGCGCTGAAGTACGTCTCGATGAATTAGCAAAAATTGATGCTGACGTTATTGATTTAGCAGTACTAATCAAAGCCAATGTTGTGCCTACAAGAACATTAAAAGCAAAAGTGATCGCTTCTGGCGAAATCTCTAAGGCAGTACAGTTACAAGGTATAAAAGTTACACCTGGCGCGCGTGCAGCAATTGAAGCGGCTGGTGGAAAAATTGGAGAAACTGAATAACGGACATTTGTCCCTTAGCAGTTAAAAACGAGAAAAATTAATGGCAGGTGAAAGTAATCTATCGGAATTGAAACAACGTATCCTGTTTGTAATCGGGGCATTAATTGTTTTTCGTATAGGTACATTTATTCCTGTTCCAGGTATCGATCCTACTGTGTTGTCATCACTATTTGACCAGCAGAAAGGCAGTATCCTGGGTGTGTTTAACATGTTTTCCGGTGGTGCATTAGGACGTATGTCTCTATTCGCGCTGGGCATCATGCCGTATATTTCTGCTTCGATTATCATGCAGTTACTAGCGGTAACCGTGCCTTCATTGGAGCAGCTGAAAAAAGAAGGTGAGCCGGGTCGACGTAAGATAGCGATGTATACTCGCTACTTTACCCTGGTACTCGCTACTTTCCAGGCAATTGGTATATCAACTGCCCTGCAGAGTCAGTCTATAGGTGCGGCACCATTGGTGATGAACCCGGGTGTTAGTTTCATATTTACTTCTGCAGTTACTTTAGTAACTGGCACCATGTTTTTGATGTGGTTGGGTGAACAGGTTACAGAACGTGGCATAGGAAACGGCATTTCGATAATCATTTTTGCCGGTATCGTTGCAGGTCTGCCACAAGCAGTAGGTGGCACACTAGAATTAGTTAGAACAGGTGAGTTGCATACATTAGCTACCATCATGTTGTTTATCCTGGCAGTTGCGGTTACCGCATTTGTTGTCTTTATAGAAAGAGGGCAGCGTCGTATAACAGTAAATTATGCGAAGAAGCAGCAGGGTCGCCGTTTGTACCAGGCGCAGAGCAGTCATCTGCCATTGAAGCTAAATATGGCTGGTGTGATTCCACCTATTTTTGCTTCGAGTATTATCTTGTTTCCAGCAACGATGGCGAGCTGGACTGGACAGACTGAAGGCATGGAATGGTTGTCAGATATAGCGAGTAAGATTTCGCCGGGGCAACCGATCTATATTATTTTATTTGCCATTGCGATTATATTTTTCTGTTTCTTCTACACCGCGTTGCAGTTTAACGCGCGAGATACAGCAGATAATTTGAAACGTGGTGGTGCGTTTGTACCTGGGATTCGTCCTGGTGAACAGACAGCAAAGTATATTGACAAGGTAATGACGCGTTTAACCTTCGTAGGTGCGATGTATATAACAGCGGTGTGTTTATTACCTGAATTTTTAATTTTATACTGGAACGTGCCATTTTATTTTGGCGGTACATCTTTACTGATTATCGTTGTGGTAGTAATGGACTTCATGGCGCAGATACAATCGCACCTGATGTCGCACCAGTATGAAGGTATTATGAAAAAAGCCAATCTTGACGGTTATAAGCGCTAAGTTCGGCATTGTAGATATTGAAACAGGGTTAAGAAAATGAAAGTACGTGCATCAGTAAAAAAAATGTGTCGCAACTGTAAAATTGTTAAACGTAGCGGTGTTGTACGTGTGATTTGTACTGATCCACGTCATAAACAACGTCAGGGTTAATCAGTAAAACTGATTATCTTTCTGGTTGATGCTTTCCTATTGATTTAGGCCCATATTATTAGTAAAATTGCGCGCTTTGTCGCGATAACTCGGTAAACAAAATGGCTCGTATTGCAGGTATAAATATTCCACAAAATAAGCACACGGTAATTGGCTTAAGACACATTTACGGTGTAGGTCAAACGCGTGCTCAAAAGATTTGTGCAGAAGCTGGTATTGCTGAAAATGCAAAGATCGGTGAACTCTCAGAAGAGCAATTGGAAACATTGCGTACTGAGGTTGGCAAGTACAGTGTTGAAGGCGACTTGCGCCGCGAAGTTTCAATGAGTATTAAACGTTTGATGGACTTAGGTTGTTACCGTGGTATCCGTCATCGTCGTGGTTTGCCACTTCGTGGCCAGCGCACAAAAACGAATGCACGTACACGTAAAGGTCCTCGTCGTCCGATTACGCGATAACTTGGCAATAACTTAATATAGAGTATTAACATGGCGAAGCCTGAAGCAAAGAAAAAGATAAAACGTACCGTAGTTGATGGTGTTGCACACGTATTTGCAACTTTCAACAACACCATAATTACAATCACAGACCGTCAGGGTAATACGCTGTCATGGGCAACATCTGGTGGCTCCGGTTTCCGTGGTTCACGTAAGAGTACGCCTTTTGCTGCGCAGGTTGCTGCTGAACGTGCTGGTACACGCGCAAAAGATTATGGTATGAAAAGTCTTGAAGTAATGGTTCGTGGCCCCGGGCCTGGCCGTGACTCTGCAATACGTTCTTTAAATAATATTGGCTTTAAAATTACCAATATATATGATGTAACACCTATTCCACATAACGGTTGTCGTCCTCCAAAACGACGTCGTGTATAGATTAAGATCTGAGATAATTTTATGGCTAAATATACTGGACCAAAATGTAAACTCAGTCGTCGTGAAGGCGTTGATTTAGAACTTAAATCTTCACTGCGTCCGCTTGATAGTAAATGTAAGCTTGATCAGGTACCTGGTCAACATGGCGCACGTCGTACACGTCTATCTGACTACGCTTTACAGTTGCGTGAAAAACAAAAAGTACGTCGTATTTACGGTGTGCTGGAGAAGCAGTTCCGTAATTATTATAAAGAGGCTGCTCGACTGAAAGGTTCAACGGGTGAAAACCTGCTTCAGTTGTTAGAACGTCGTCTTGACAATGTTGTTTATCGCTCAGGTTTTGGTGCAACCCGCGCCGAAGCTCGTCAGATTGTTAATCATAAGTCAATTATGGTCAATAATGTAGTGGTGAACATTCCGTCTTACCAGGTAAAAGCGAATGATGTTATTACCATTCGTGAAAAAGCGAAAAAACAAACACGTATAGCTGATTCGATGAATCTGGCTAAACAAAAAGGCATCGTAGACTGGATTTCTCTGGATGATTCAAAACTTGAAGCTGTATATAAAAATGTTCCTGAGCGTGCTGATTTACCAGCAGACATCAACGAACAGTTAATTGTTGAACTTTATTCTAAGTAGTGGAGCAATAAAAGCATGTCAGCGACTGATGAACTTCTTACACCGCGTACTATAAACGTACAGTCTTATAGCGACACGCACGCCAAGGTATCACTAGAACCTTTAGAGCGTGGTTTTGGCCATACTCTAGGTAATGCATTACGTAGAATTTTATTATCTTCTATCGAAGGTAGTGCAATAGTTGAAGCGCAGATCGAAGGTGTGGTACATGAATACAGCACTATCGAAGGCGTACAGGAAGATGTACTAGAGATCCTGTTAAACCTCAAAGGCGTTGCATTAATCATGCATTCTAATGATGAGCAAATTATTACTATCAGCAAATCTGGTGCTGGTGTTGTAACTGCCGGTGATATCGAAACAGGCCATGACGTCGAAATCATGAACCCTGATCATGTGATCGCTAACATCAATAGTGATGGTAAATTAAACGTTACTTTGAAAGTTGCTAAAGGTCGTGGTTATGAGCCTTCAAATGCGCGAAAAATTGATGCTGAATCCACAACTATCGGTGCATTACAATTAGATGCGTCTTACAGTCCTATCCGTCGTGTTTCTTATAATGTAGAAAGCGCACGTGTAGCACAGAGTACTAATCTGGACAAACTGATCATTGATTTACAAACCAATGGTACGGTTGACCCAGAAGAAGCGATCCGTACAGCAGCAACGATCTTACAGGCACAACTTTCATCGTTTGTTAATTTACAGAGCATGGAAGATGTAGTTCCCGAAGACGAAGAAGCAGATATAGATCCAATTTTATTACGTCCTGTTGACGAGCTTGAATTAACAGTACGTTCTGCAAACTGTCTGAAAGCAGAAAATATTTATTACATTGGTGATTTGATCCAGCGTACTGAAGTTGAATTATTAAGAACGCCTAATCTTGGTAAGAAATCTTTAACAGAAATTAAAGATGTTCTTGCATCGCATGGATTGTCACTGGGTATTCAGTTAGATAACTGGCCACCAGCATCAATTCGCGAAAAAGAAGAAGCAGCAGCAAGTTAATTTAAGATCATTGGTAATTGAGGGGATCCTCGAAAGCCAATTTATAGATAAAGGTTAAATACAATGCGTCATAAGAAATCTGGCCGCAAATTAAATCGAAACAGTAGTCATCGTAAAGCTATGTTTAGCAATATGACTAACTCATTATTCGATCACGAAATTATTAAAACGACTTTGCCTAAAGCGAAAGAGTTACGTCGTGTTGCAGAACCATTAATTACACTGGCTAAGAGCGATTCGGTTGCCAATCGTCGTTCAGCTTTTGCACGGCTACGTGATAAAGCAATGGTGGGTAAGCTGTTTAGTGAATTAGCACCACGTTATAAAGATCGTCCTGGTGGTTACACACGTATTTTGAAATGCGGTTTCCGTTCAGGTGATGCAGCGCCTATGGCGTATATCGAGTTAGTCGATCGTCCAGCAGACGCTGTTGCAGAAGATGCTGAATAGTTTTTCGAAATAAACTGTTCATTAAAAAAACCAGCTATTAGCTGGTTTTTTTTCGTCAGGAATTTTTTCACCGCGGAGACGCTGAGTTTATCCCGCTACTCTAGTGGATTTAGCCTTGTCCAGTATACGCTGTATGTATTTGCCGGTGAACGAACCTGGTATCTGTGCCACCTCTTCGGGCGTGCCTGTTGCGATGATCTCACCGCCTTTATAACCGCCTTCGGGGCCTAGATCAATAATCCAGTCAGCCACTTTTATGATATCGAGATTATGTTCGATGACGATGACAGTATTGCCGTGATCACGTAGCCGGAGTAATACGTCTAGCAGCTGTTGCACATCGTAAAAATGCAGGCCAGTGGTCGGTTCATCAAGGATGTAGGCAGTTTTACCGGTATCTCGTTTAGATAGTTCTTTCGATAATTTGATACGTTGCGCTTCACCGCCGGAGAGGGTGGTAGCACGCTGGCCCAGGGTGATATAGCCGAGACCGACATCGATCAAGGTCTGTAATTTGCGTTTTATTACCGGGATGGCATCAAAGAAGAGTACGGCGTCTTCAATCGTCATATCCAGCACCTGGTGAATATTTTTACCTTTATATTTTATTTCCAGGGTTTCACGGTTGTAGCGTTGTGATTTGCAGACATCACATTCGACATAAACATCCGGTAGGAAATGCATCTCTACCTTTATAACACCGTCTCCTTGACAGGCTTCGCAACGACCACCTTTGACATTAAAACTGAATCGTCCTGGTTTATAGCCGCGAGAACGCGACTCCTGGGTGGCAGAAAATAACTCACGGATGGGTGTGAACAGTCCGGTGTAGGTTGCCGGGTTAGAACGCGGTGTTCGGCCGATAGGTGATTGATCGATATCGACCACTTTATCGAAGTTCTCGATGCCTTCGAAAGATTTGTGTGGCGCGGCAACTATCGAATTATTATTGATCGCCTTGGCCAGTATTGGATACAGGGTATCGTTAATCAGGGTGGATTTACCTGAGCCTGAGACGCCGGTAATGCAGGTAAATAAACCTACCGGGATGTCGATATCAACATCTCTTAAGTTATTGCCGCTGGCACCTTTAATGCTGAAGATATCACCAGTATGTTCGGTTCGCGTTTCTGGTATCTCAATCCTTTTTGTGCCAGACAGATACTGTCCGGTGAGTGATTGTTTGTTATCCATGACTTCCTGTGGTGTGCCAGAAGCAATCACCTCACCACCATGCACGCCAGCACCGGGGCCGATATCGATAACATGGTCAGCGCTTAAGATGGCGTCTTCATCGTGTTCGACTACGATGACGGTATTACCGATATCACGCAGATGATTGAGCGTGTTGATCAAACGGTCATTGTCGCGTTGATGTAAACCGATAGATGGTTCGTCGAGAATATACATGACGCCTACCAGGCCGGCACCGATCTGACTGGCCAGACGGATACGCTGCGCTTCTCCGCCGGACAAGGAGTCAGAGCCGCGATCCAGGGTAAGGTAATCGAGTCCAACATTTACCAGAAAATTTAACCGTGAAGATATTTCGCGATTTATTTTTTCTGCAATCTCACCACGATGACCTTCTAATTTTAAAGTGTCAAAAAAATCAAAAGCATGCTGTATAGGCATTGAAGTTAGTTCAGCTAATGTTTTATCTTGAATAAATACATGGCGAGCGGCTTCGTTCAGGCGTGTGCCTTTGCATTCAGGGCAGGCCTGGATAGAAAGAAATTTTGCCAGTTCTTCTCGTACCAGGTTTGATTCGGTCTCGCGGTAACGACGTTCCATGGTGTGTAATACACCTTCGAAGGCATGCGTGCGCTGCTTGCCCCGACGACCCGCATGGCCTGGATAATTAAAGGTGATTTTTTCTTTGCCACTGCCATAGAGTAATATTTTTTTGGCGCTTTCTTCCAGTTCCTGGAAGGGGGTGTCGACGTCAAAATTAAAATGATCGGCTAACGACTGAATGATGCTGAAATAATAGGCGTTACGACGATCCCAGCCGCGGATGGCGCCGCTAGACAGGCTTAACTGTGAACTGATTACGCGTTCTGGATCAAAGAAATGGTTATTGCCAATGCCTTCGCATTCAGGGCAAGCGCCAGCGGGATTGTTGAATGAGAACAGACGCGGTTCCAGTTCCTGTAAGTTGTAACCGCAATGTGGACAGGCGAATTTTGCTGAAAAAATCAGCTCGGCATTTGTGCTGTCCTCATCCATCCATGCAACCTTAGCAATATCATTTGCCAGCAGTAGCGTGGTTTCAAATGATTCAGCGAGACGTGTTTTGATGTCTTCTCTGACTTTGAAACGATCGACCACGACTTCGATGGTATGTTTCTTTTTAGCGTCAAGTACCGGCACTTCATCTAATTCATAGACCACGCCATCTACGCGAACGCGGATAAAACCCTGTTGTTTGAAGTCACTGAACAGGTTCAGATGTTCGCCTTTGCGATCACGGATCACGGGTGCCAGCATCATCAACTTACTGCCTTCGGGTAATGCCAGTACCTGGTCGACCATCTGGCTGATCGTCTGTGCCTGCAGTTCGCTATCATGTATCGGGCAGCGGGGAGTGCCAGCACGGGCAAACAGCAGGCGTAGATAGTCGTAGATCTCGGTAATCGTACCAACAGTGGAGCGCGGGTTGTGAGAGGTTGTCTTCTGTTCGATAGAGATCGCTGGGGACAGACCTTCGATTGTGTCTACATCCGGTTTTTCCATCATCGACAGGAACTGGCGCGCATAGGTCGACAAAGACTGAACGTAACGGCGCTGACCCTCGGCAAATATGGTGTCAAACGCCAGGGATGACTTGCCTGAACCGGATAGGCCGGTAATCACGATTAACTTGTCGCGCGGAATATCTAAATCAATATTCTTTAGATTGTGGGTGCGCGCCCCCCTAATTTGAATCGTGTCCATAAAACATCAGTCTACTGTAGGCAATCTGGTAGAATGCCGTCTTTTACCTTTCTCGGCAATAGCCATAGTGGTTTATTTTATTAATGCCTTCAACTTTTTCTAACAATCTGGCAGTGCAAGAACGCCGTGCAGCTTTTTCGCTGGCGATTATTTATGCCTTCCGTATGCTGGGACTTTTTATGATATTGCCGGTGTTTGCGCTTTATGCCGAGCATTTACCCGGTGCAACGCCATTTCTGATGGGGCTTGCATTAGGGGCTTATGGTTTGACCCAGGCTTTGTTACAGATACCGTTTGGTATGTGGTCAGACCGTATCGGTCGCAAACCAGTGATATTCATCGGACTGCTTATTTTTATCGCAGGTTCATTGATAGCCGGCAGTGCTGAGAGCATCGAAGGCATTATCCTGGGACGTGCCATTCAGGGTGGCGGCGCCATCGCTGCAGCCTTAATGGCACTGGCAGCCGATCTGTCGCGAGAAGAACATCGTACAAAAATGATGGCATTCATTGGTATCAGTATTGGTGCATCATTTGCTATCTCAATGGTGAGCGGGCCCATTGTCAACGACTGGATAGGTATCAGCGGTATATTTTATGGTACGGCGATATTGGCAGTGGTTGGTATGGTTATCTTGTACTTTTTTGTGCCGGATCCACCAAGCAGTCATTTCCACCGTGATGCAGAGGTTGAAGCCGGCTCACTATTAACAGTACTGAAAAACACGCAATTATTACGCCTGGATCTTGGTATTCTTATTCTGCATTTTGTTTTGATGTGTGTCTTTCTAGTGTTGCCGCTGGTGCTACAAAATGATCTCGGTTTTGAGTCTCACCAGCACTGGAAAATTTACCTGCCTGTCTTTGTGTTATCAATTATTGCGATGGTGCCATTTATTATTATCGGCGAGCGTAAACAGGCGATGAAACCTGTATTTGTCGGCGCTGTCGTCTGTATGGTCATTGCTGTATTACTCTTTATGCAGACTCCTGTGCTGTGGTTAACGATTCTGGCGCTGGTTATCTTTTTTACCGGTATTAATTTGCTGGAAGCATCACTGCCTTCATTAATTACTAAAACGGCTCCCGCAACACAAAAAGGCACCGCCATGGGCGTTTATTCCAGCAGCCAGTTCTTTGGTGCGTTTGCCGGTGGTGCAGTAGGTGGCCTTGCGCATCAGTACTGGGGTGATCAGGGTGTGTATTATACCGTGCTGGTGGCTTTAGGTTTTTGGCTGATACTGGCAGTAACCATGAAAAAACCATTATATTTAACGACTTACCTGATCAATGTGAATGATGTCAGCGTTGAGCAATTACTGGCTGTTGAAGGGGTTGTCGAAGCAACACTAATCGATG
>CAJXZZ010000059.1 GCA_913065105.1 uncultured Gammaproteobacteria bacterium
CTATTCACGAAAAAAAACTGGATGATTTCTCATCCACTGTGCGCATACAATGGTGCGGGTAATAGGAGTTGAACGGGTATATAGGTAAATTATAATTAATATTTTGTTATCAAATATAATTAATTCAAACTATAATAACATATGGAAAACAAGCGACGATGTGCTCATAAAAAAAAGATGATTTTATTTTCTCTAAATCATCTTTTTCTTTCTTTATGATTGCTTACGTTTGAATTGATTGTATCGGTGTTTTTTGCCGCGTCTCTGCCCGCGCTTTTTGTGTGTGAACTTGAGTGCTTTGTTATGTGTTTTCTTCAATTACAAACCTACCCTTTTTGCAAAAAAGCCACTTGTTTTTATTTCTTATTGTCCATTCTGAATCACCCTCAGCAGTAGCAAAACTTAGTAGCCAATTACCATCTTTTGTTTCTATCTCTATTTCTTTGAGTCTTGAGAAAAATGATATTTTTTTAATAACTTGATCATTTAGGATGCTTTTTATTGTATTGATAATATCATCATCACTCCAGCTGCCTAGAACAATAGAGTTATTATTTTCTAAACGCCATGACCATTCTATGCCAATAGTAAACTCACCTTTTGGGGGTTTGTCATTATTGCTATAGGTTAACTCACCAATTTCTAGAAATATTGCACTTTCAATACTACGCCACACATGTGATATTGTTTTGCCCTCTAAAGGCTTTGCATGATTTTCAGCATCAGTGTTGGAGAATATAGCGTTTATCATTATTTTCTTTTACACATAACGTTTGAATTAAGGGGCGCGGCGTTTTTTGCCGAGTCCCAGCCCACGGTTTTTGTGGGCGAACTTGAATGATTTGTTATGTGTTTTTTGCATTAATAATTTCATTGTAAACTCCGTGTCCGAAATACACCATGTATATGGTAAGAAACAATATAATAATACTTATTATGAGATAGCAAACTGGGCATACAGGTATTTTAGGCGTGGGATTTGACAATACAGGTATATTGGGTGGCGGAGTTATCTTATATTTGTATACATTAAATCTAAAAATAACTTCGTAGGTGGTGGTAACTAGTAGGAAAATAGGTAAGCCATATGTAAATAAAGCAAGATTCAAACGAGCAATATCTTTATTTGACATATTAAGATAATCAAAAGGTACATCTGACGTAGCTGTGAAGTGAAATATAATAAGAAGTGCCATATATAATAACAAAGGAGAGTAATATCTAATCGACTTTAATTTTTTATCAGGTATTTTTATCATCTCTTTTTTTACACATAACTTGTCGATATGACGCCTTCTAAGGCGCCCTATTTTTTATAATATGTACCCTATAAGGCGCCCTATTACGATATTTAAGGGGTAAAAGACGCCTCAGACAGTACTTAAATTTAGCATTTTTATCCTAACACATGACTAAGACTACCTATTGCGATATTTAAGGGGGTAAAGTAGCCTTGTAATGTAAGAATTTTTAATCAAGGCGCCCTATTAGGATATTTAAGGGCAAAAGTAGCCGCAAGTTAAGCAATTGCTAATACACTAATTAAAAGGATTTTTATCATGGATGATTCAGTTACCTTTAGACCCACTGCGACCAAATTAATGGATCAGGTGCGCGAAACACTTCGGTTTTATCATTACGCATACAATACTGAAAAATCGTATGTTGAGTGGATCTTAAAATTTATTCGTTTTAGTGGTAAGAAACATCCCAGGGAGATGGGCAAGTTTGAAATTGAACGGTTCTTGAGTCATCTTGCGGTTAATCGCAATGTTGCAGCTTCAACTCAGAATCAGGCATTTAATGCCATTATGTTCCTTTATAAAAAAGTGCTTGATATGCCAATGGATCTTGATATCCGCGCAAAACGTACAACTAAAGGAAAAAGGTTGCCTACGGTATTAAGTAAAGACGAAGTAAAGTCTTTGTTGTCCTGCATGACGGGCATGGCAAAAACATTAGCCTACCTGATGTATGGCTCTGGTTTGCGCTCGTTGGAAGTTATACGTCTACGCATCCACGATATTGATTTTGAGAACAATCAAATTTATGTCAGAAATGCCAAAGGCGACAAAGACCGTACAACCATTTTCCCTGATGCTTTGCATCAACCCATTCGTGAACAGATTGAAGCAGCAAAAAAATTGCACGATAAAGATTTGGCCGATGGATATGGTGAAGTTTATTTGCCTACAGCATTAAGTCGTAAATACAGCAAAGCAAACATTTCATTGGGTTGGCAATATTTGTTTCCTTCTAAAGTACGCTCGACCGACCCACGTACCGGGAAAGTTATGCGCCATCATCTTCATAAAAGCGCACTACAAAAAGCTGTATCTAGTGCAAGAATAAAGGCCGGCATCATTAAACGCGCCTCACCACATACGCTTAGACATAGCTTTGCAACACACTTATTAGAAAATGGTGAAAATATTCGAGTGCTGCAGGTACTGTTAGGCCATAACGATGTTAAAACCACAGAAATTTACACGCACGTGATGCAAAAAAATCATGACACTATTAAAAGTCCGCTTGATGATTTTACTGAATTATAACTAGCCGCATTTTGAATCACCGCAGCTCAGGCAGGTCATGCAACCATCCATACTGATAACGGCTTTGGTGCTGCATTTTTTACACAGCATTGCATTGGGTGGGAAATCACTCGTTTGATTACTGCTTGTCTCATCCACCGCAACATTGTTTGATGCACCAATATCTTTACAGTTAATGGCTTCATATTCTTTTCTTTTGGCATCGAGCATCTGTTTTTGACTGTCGTCCAGGCCATTGTCTTTGATCATGCCGATCATCTTCATGTGGCATTCGATGGCATCGCCGATCTCACAGACCAGTGATGGTTTATATTTACCACCTTTCTTAAAGTAACCGCCACGAGGGTCGAATACACTGCGCAACTCATCAACAAGAAATGTCGCGTCACCGCCTTTTCTGAATACTGCCGAGATGATTCGTGTTAACGCAACGATCCATTGAAAGTGATCCATATTTTTTGAGTTGATAAAGATCTCATAAGGGCGGCGCAGTTCATGTTCTGTGCCCTGGTTTAACAACACGTCATTGATGGTGATATAAAGTGCATGTTCTGACTGCGGTGTTTTTATTTTGTAGGTCGAACCGAGAAGCATGTCTGGGCGTTCGAGCTTCTCATGCATCTGAATTATTTCTGCAGTCGCCACAGCTTCTTTTTTGTTTTCTGTTTCTTGTGTTTTTTTGTCGCTTACTTCAGCATCTTTTTTCGCCACTTCGTAACCGACAATTTTATTTTTTATTTCGATAGTCATTTTTTCTTACCTAAAACTTTTTAAGTTTAATCCGATTATTAATTAATAGTTTCGCTCGTATTAACGTTTTACTAGAACTTGCCGTAATAACCTTCTTTCAATGCATCATATAAGTTTGCTGCGGTATGCATCTCGCCATCGTAATCGATCTCTTCATTTCCTTTTGCTTCGATAACTGTGCCGTCGTCAAGTGAAAAACGATACGTCGTGTTTTCCAGATCAGACGCTTTAACCAGCACACCCTGAAATGCTTCTGGATTGAATCGGAAGGTGGTACAACCTTTCAGATTTTTTTCATAGGCATAAAGATAGATATCTTTGAACTCGTCGTAAGGAAAATCCGTTGGGATATTTGCGGTTTTTGATATCGACGAGTCAATCCATTTTTGCGCAGCCGCCTGAATATCAACGTGCTGTTTTGGTGTAACGTCATCGGCGCTGATAAAATACTCCGGTAACTTTTCGCCCTCTTCTTCTGAGAAAGGCATCGCATTTTTATTGATCAGTTCGCGATATGCCAGAAGTTCAAACGACCAGACATCGACATTCTCTTTGCTCTTTTTTCCTTCGCGGATAATATTGCGTGAGTAGTGATGCGCGAAGCTGGGTTCGATGCCATTGCTGGCATTGTTGCCTATCGACAATGCAATAGTGCCTGTGGGTGCAATCGAACTGTGATGGGTAAAACGTGCGCCGACTTTTTCCAGCTCTGCGACCAGCTCAGGATTTTCTTTAGCGACCATCTGCATATAGCGGCTATATTTAGCGTGTAACACTTTGCCTTTGATGCTAGCGCCAACTTCCCAGCCATCTTTTTTCATCTCAGGACGACGGCTCAACATTTCTGAGGTGACTGCAAAATCCCTTTCCATAATCGGTGCAGGCCCTTTTTCTTTTGCTAGATCTAGCGCGGTTTCCCAACCGGCCATTGCCAGTTCACGGGTTACCTTTTCGGTAAATTCTAATGATTCATCTGAACCGTAACGCACACCCATCATCGTCAAGGCCGAACCCAATCCCAGGTAACCCATGCCATGACGGCGTTTGTTTTCGATCTCTATGCGTTGCTTCTCTAATGGCAGGCCATTAATTTCAACCACGTTATCCAGCATGCGGCTAAATATTTTCACCACGTCACGGTAAGTCTCCCAGTCGAAACTGGCATTATCAGTGAATGGCTCTTTGACCAGGTGGGTAAGATTGATAGAACCCAGCAAACAGGCACCGTATTCTGGCAGACCCTGTTCGCCACAGGGGTTAGTGGTTCTGATATTTTCACAGAACCAGTTATTGTTCATCTCGTTATATTCATCGATAAGAATAAAACCCGGTTCGGCATATTCATACGTCGAAGTCATGATGACATTCCATAACTTGCCGGCATCGATGGTTTTATAAATTCTGCATGCAACCTTGCCTGCCTCGTTTTCGATGTAGTTATCTTTTATCGGCCAGTCGCGCCAGATAACCTGATCAGTGTCCTGTAGATCGATGCTGTGCGTTGTAACCTCTTCTTCTGTGACAGGAAAAGCCAATGGCCAGGGCGCATCATTTTTTACCGCTTCCATAAACTCACGGGTAATCAACAATGACAGATTGAACTGGCGCAGGCGGCCGTCTTCACGTTTAGCGCGGATGAAATCCAGCACATCCGGATGACCGACATCAAAGGTTGCCATCTGCGCACCCCTGCGGCCGCCAGCAGAAGATATTGTGAAACAGACCTTGTCATAGATATCCATAAATGACAGTGGCCCCGAGGTAAAGGCACCGGAACCGGATACATAGGCAGCGTTTGGTCGTAATGTTGAAAACTCATAACCAATACCAGCTCCAGACTTCAAGGTCATACCGGCTTCGTGCACCTTCTGCAATATGTCGTCCATGGAGTCATGTATTTTTCCGGAGACAGTACAGTTAATGGTCGAGGTGGCTGGTTTATATTCCTGTGCGCCCGCATTTGAAATAATTCTGCCGGCAGGTACGGCGCCCTTCTTTAGAGCCCAGAGGAATTTTTCGTACCAGTACTGCTGTTTTTCCGGTGTAGCTTCGATATCGGCAAGTGTACGCGCGACACGTGTAAAAGTACCTTCCACACACAGGTCAACGGCTTCGCCATGATTGTTTTTAAGCTGATATTTACGCTGCCAGATGTCTTCTGAAGCCGGTTGTAGCGGGATATCGATACGCTCTGAAGTTTCTTTATTGGATTGTGTAACGGTGCTCATCAAGACGTTCTCCCCGACTACTATGGCATATTGGGCGCTTGCGACCACTGTTCCATATATAGTGTTATTATTATTATTAGGTACTATATGTTGTACATACTAATGTACAAGCCAACGTGTTTCAGGTCAAGAATTTATTACAGAAATGTTACATTAATTTCTATTGAAGAAAACTTGATCTCTATTTTCACTCAATATGTCAGGCGCACCTCATCGACATAAACAATTCGTGGTGCGGGCAGTGACACAGCAAAAAAACCAACCCCACGGATGCGACTCATATCCATGTTACGACCTGAGGGGCGCTCTTCTACTTCATCGAGGTCTATTTCAATCTGGTTCCATCCTGGTGTCAGAAGGAAGCGACGATTATAACGGTCATCATATTCCTGGTTACCGTCGGCATGCTGGAGATCATGGATCCTGCAAGTTATCTGTAATGGATCTGTATCGGGATTATAAAAACTGATTTTCAACGTACGCGCCGAACCCCAGTTACCATCGAAGTACCTGAGTGCTGCGCCTGAATATTTATCCGTTGTCAGTGACAGTTTAAGAAGCTTGCCATCTGAGATAGCGCTTATGGATTCGACGGATAGCCTGTTTCCGCCCTGCCAGCGATATATTTCGAACGGTGTTTCAAAACCAGACAAAAGCGGAAACTGATCGCGTGAAATGGCTTCGTCAACCAGACTCCTGGCGAAAGGCCATAACAGGACGAGCGTGAGCACGATTACGGATAATTGCAGAGAAAGCCGTCGATAGCTCGGTTGTAATTTCGTTGCTAATGGACCAAAAACGAGCACCAGCAGACTACCGGTCAGATCGCGGAGGACATCACCTGTGTTTGGTGAGCGAGTAGTACCGTATTGCAAGATCTCAATCGAGACCCCTAATAGCAATGTAATGGTGAGAATTGTTGTCCACTGCCATATCAAAGATAGTCGGGAGACCAGCCGCCAGCGAGATAACAGGACGGTCAATAACGCAAAGTAGAGGATATGCCCCATATCCCAGAAAGACTTTAATGATCGGGATGCGTAATAATCCGGCCCACTCACGAATAAGAGAATGGAGCCGATCAGAAGAGCAAGGCTAATGAGCCAGAAACTATAGTTTTTCGTTCGCATCGTATTTAAGGACGGTGGCCAATTTTTATCAGATTGAGAGACAATAAACTCGATTGTCTTGCAGGTAGCGGAGGGATTGAATACTAGCCAACGACGAACATCTGCTTCTGGTGTTAATAGAGATAAAATTTACTCCACCAGAAAATAACCAATCCTGCCATTACGGCATTCCAGTAGTACATTGCCGTTCTTGTTTTTATTTATTATTTTTCCTAGCTCATCTAATGAATGAACATTACGTCCGTTAGCTTTAACGATCAACTCACCTACCGGCCATTCCATTTCGTCTGCCTGTGTTCCCTGGTGGATGTGCGTAACTGCCAACATCGGTTTTTCCTGATCGATAGTCTGCAACATGTCAATTCGCGCATTGGCATCTACAGCGTTCATCGCTTCGATGATCTCGAAACTCAACTCCTGAATGATCATACCAAACACTTCAAGAAATTTTCTTTCCTCAATGATAGGGTGTGAAACAACACCTTTTTCTGGGTTGCGCACCGCATTGGCCCGCGCGGTATTGATTTCACCATTTCTGGTATAAGTGACTTCGACATCGTGACCGATTGGAATCAGCCTCATCACATCAAAAATATTTTTATGTCTAAAATGGCCTTCTCTGCCGATAACGATACCATGCCGATCAAACTCAACACCGTTAATCGAAATGATTACGTCACATTGCATCAGTCCTGCAGCTTGAAGAAAGCCGCCGGGCTCTACCCTTGCGACTATTACACCTTTCGGCACCGATTGTTTTAAGAGTACATTAAAGTTGACCGCATTTTTTTGCAGCTTTCCTCCGATACCCGCGAAGTGTGGTTCATTTTGTTGCAACAGGTTATCGATAATAATTTTTATAAAACCTGCAGGTGTAATGAAACCAATGTTATCTGCCTCGATCATCACCGCCGTATTTAAACCGACCACCTTGCCATCATTACTGACGCTAGGCCCACCTGAATTACCCGGGTTAATGGCAGCATCTGTTACGAACCGTTCAGTTGAATACTCTGAACCTGATACGAAGTTAGTGATTTCACCGCCGGATATATTGGGTTCTACCATGCCCATGGGGTAGCCAATGGCCTTAATTTCCTCGCCGCGAGATAGCGATGAACCATCCCCAAGCTCGAGATATTCAATGTTTTTTATCGCCAGTGTTTTAAAACGCTGCAGTTCTTTATCTGTGAGCTTGATCAATGCCACGTCCGGCTCAAGCAGCTTTACCAGGCCAACAATCTCTGCTTCAAATTTTTCTTCACTGGTCAGCATAGAGCTAACTTTAACTTTTACCGCATTTCTTACGACATGCGCATTGGTAATGATATGACCTTCAAGATTTTTATGTTTGATAAAAAATCCCGAACCTGACCATGTGCCCGTCCTACGGAATTCCGGATTCATTACAGATTGAATATCGTCTTCCAGATCGCCTTCTACATGGATCTGCACGACACCACTCATCATCTGACGCGCTACTTTTTTAAGGTTTTTTTGTGTTTTTGACATATTTCGATTATATAATCATTAATCGATGAAGAAAGTATTTAACAGCCAAAAAAGTGGCCTGGAGATTAAATATTAATCCATACTGAGTATCAGCTCGCGGAAATTACTACAAGTTCTGAAACCTTGATTTATATCATATTTCTCACTTTATTATCACTGTAGAGTAGTACGGATAACTGACATAAAAACTCACCATGGGGGCTGGAAATGATCACATACAAAAACCTTAACGAACAGAATCATCGCATCACCGAGCTATCAAACGTGCTGCGCTATCTTTTGACGGATCGCTCCATGTGTGACACCGAGTCCTGCTGCACCCTTTTCCACAATTACTTAACACTGGTCAATGAGCACATAGAAACCGTTGACAAAAACATGTACAGCGTCCTGCTGGCAAGCCCCGATGAAAAAGTTAACAATGTAGCCAAGAACTTTATGTCAGGCTCTGTGGAAGTAAAAAAAATACTACAGAAATTCAGCAAGCAATGGTGTCCCACTAAAAACAGTAATGATCTAAGAATCAAAGAACACGATCAATTTTTGGACGCTATAAACAATCTATTTGATATCGTGTTACAGCGTATTCAGGATGAAACCGAGAAGCTTTATCCACTAGTACGCAGTCTTGGTTCTTAGTTGCTTTGCAGCTAAACATACAGAGTTGTTCGAAATACAGCATTGAACGCCGAGACGCTGTTTAACGTCCGGACAGCCCCTTCAAAACTCAACTAATCAGGCGACTAAGACCTTTCGTTCAGAGACGTGTAATAGCTCAGGTTTGCAGGCCATGTGTTTTTGTTGGCATGGTGCCAATACGTTCATATTCAGCAATTACCTGCGCACCGAGAAGTACGATAATCGCGGCCGCCTCCAGGGTTAGCAAAATTATAATGACGGTAGCAAAAGCACCATAGACCACGTTCACCAGTGAAAGTGTCGAGAAATACCATACCAGGATGTGTCGCGTGATCTCCCAGAGAAACGCCGCCGTAACACCACCGATCAAGGCATGGCGCAGTGACAGTTTACCGACCGGCATGACCAGGTAAAGCGATGTAAGCAGTAGAATCTCACCGATAATACCCAGCATATAAACCAGAACAGTTTCGATACCACTGAGTGACCAGAGGTGACCCATCACTGTCACTGACCGGGTATCGAGTGAATGCAGGCTGCCACTGACCGTACTGACCAGCAGCATTCCAACGGCCAGTAACAGGATATAACAATAAGGGATGATGGCTGAAATAAGAAAGTGGCGACGCTGAATTTCAACCCGGTGAAAAAAGATTACCGACATGGCATTTTCCAGCGAAGTAAAAGCAAACGAACTGAAGAAAAGTAAAAGTAGAACCCCCATCAAACCAACCGTTTTCCAGTTTTCCAGAAAGGCGCTGATCTGTTCGGTCAGTGCATCGGCCTGATTTGGTGTGATTAACACCAGGTACTCCCGCAACGTCTCGAGCAGTGGTTGTATTTCCTGCACCTGTGAAAGACCTGCCAGGATGAGGGCAAACATGGGAACGATAGTCAACAATGTGTAATAGGCAACCGCACCTGCCAGGAGAAAACCCTGGTTGGCACTAAAACCGGCTATCACCCGCCTGGTAAATTGCCACGGATTGTCTAGTACAAAATGGACGCGTGATATTGCCATTTCCCGGTTTAGCTCGAATACTTCATGGTAATACTGGTTTTGGGTTATAGATTTACATTGATGACTTTCAGAAACGAATCGGTAAGTTCCCCGCGCCCCGCTTTATCGATAAGCTGTCCTGCAGTCTGCACGATTTCAGCTAATGGTCCGGTCAAAAAAACCATACCAAGTTCGAGTGTCACCCGCTTATCTGCAACAGGATTTTGTGTATTGGGATGCGCCGGTTGCAGGAACACCATCTGAATCTCATCAACTTCATTGGGGATTGCATCACAACCACCCCCCGGTGCAATAAATGCAAAGAGCTCCTCCGGATTATGGAAGGCAACGCTTTCTTCCTTAAACTCGCGATCTCCGGCCTTTGCCGTAAATTCAACAGTAATGATGGGTTGCATGGCGATTACCTTTTTATGTTTAGTCTCAATTACCTCTACTATATTCATACTATAAGAAAAATATACGGGCATCTACAGCAGTTAGTTGATGTATGACAATAACAAAGGCGATTTTTAAAAAAACGGAATCTCTCTTTTATTACAATCGCTTATGTTACTGCCGCTTTCGACATCTTATTCGAAGACAATAGGATACTTGTATTAGTAGGAGAATTTCTAAACTAACAAAAAAGGCAGTCTTAAAGACTGCCTTTTTTGTTTCACTACGTATAAGACCGTATAGATCAGCGACCAGGGCCAGGGTTAGGCCCAGGTCCAGGATTAGGTCCGGGACCAGGATCTGGCCCT
Source organism: uncultured Gammaproteobacteria bacterium (assembly GCA_913065105.1). GTDB lineage: Bacteria > Pseudomonadota > Gammaproteobacteria > SZUA-229 > SZUA-229. Next base: position 10,579 of record CAJXZZ010000059.1, read on the forward strand.
GGATCAGGCCCGGGGTTAGGTCCGGGACCAGGATCAGGCCCTGGGTCAGGCCCGGGGCCGGGATTAGGTCCGGGGCCAGGATCAGGTCCTGGACCAATGGCATAACTGGTCGCCATTGGCTGAAGTGTTAATACCGCCACTGCAATAATACTGACGAACAGCTTTATCAGTTTTAAAGTGGAACGAGATTGACTAGAGTCGCGGAAAAAATTCATTACAAAATCTCCATTACGTTGGTTCACTTACATTTCACATCATTAACCAGAGTACATCTATATATTCATATATACCGTACTATTTCAAGAAAAGGCGTTTAACTACTATGGATGCCCCACGGTTATGTTTTATTCAGAATGCCTTTTATTTTTTCTTGTCAGCAGAAAAAACCTTACCCCAGTCATTACGGCCCAATTTACTTTTTAGCTGCGTGCGAAATGCCATCATTTTCTCCTGGTATTCAACTCGCTTCTGGTAGGAGGCATCCATATTTTTCTGAATGTCAGCTGTCGCGCTGTCATATTGCTGAATAAGCTTAAGAAGCTCTTTCTCATCATCAGTATCAGCATCTGCATAATCTTTGGCCGTATCTTTCATCTTATCGGCCACGTCCAGCGCACTATTCAATACAGCGTTACGGTTAACATCATCACCTATTTCAGCTTTGATTCGATCATGTAGCTGATCGAGATCTTCCAGCATAAAATTGGCACCGGACCCCATGAATAAAAGTACCATTAAAGTTGCGATTAACATTATCTATCTCCTTCTCAACTACAGCAGTTTAAGGTCTGTTGCCAGCGCTTTTTTGCGGGCATCTTCCAACTGCTGCCACTCTTTAGCGGTTAACAGCGACTTCATTGCTTCGTGAATAGCCAGCACTCTATCCTGTCGTTCCTTGCCACGTTCATTCATACTGTCAAAGTACGCTTTAAAATCCGCATCTGTACTATCAAAATTGGCGTCAAGAGAACGATATGTTTCGATATCCTTTTTTAACTGCTCATGTGCATCAACAAAAATATACCTGAGACTTTCTGCCAATGCAGCGGCCTTGTTAGCACGGTCCTTGTCGGCGACAGTGTTTAGAATTTCCTGGCGAAGCTGCTCCGTCATGTTTTTAGGCGTTGCTTCTTCTTTATCTTTACCCGCGCAGGCAACAAGGCTCGTTATCAGCAACAGCCAAATTATTCGGCGTAAGTGCACCGCTATTGTTTTCATAATATTTTCCACTTAGGCCTTACCCAGAAGGCTCAATTAAAACTGCAACAACCAATATTTAATACACCTGTATAAACGGAACTAACCCCCTGGTGGTGCCAATTTGTCTATGACTTGATCAATGGTAAAACTTGCTGCTTTCTGGCGTGGCGGATATTCCTTAAAGGTCTTGAGAAAATCACCGACGACATCCTGTGCGGGTACCAGTAAAAATGCATGGTCAAGCCACCAGTCCCAGTAGGTATTAGAGGTGATTGTGGCTTTCTCGTAAGGATCTGTTCTTAGATTAAACAACCAGGGCATCCGGGTTGACACATAGGGCTCACTCCAGACTAGCATGGTGCCCTCTGCCCTTTGTTGAGCAAATACGACTTTCCAGTTGTCGTAACGAAGGGCAGTTAGATCACCATCATCAGAGAAATAAAAGAAGCTTTTACGTGGACTGGTTTTGGTTTTACCCGTGAGATATGGCAAAAAATTATATCCATCCAGATGAACTTTGAATTCCTTTTTACCTGCTTTATACCCTTTGAGCAGTTTCTTATTAATATCAGGATCACCTGCAGCAGCTACTAATGTCGGCAACCAGTCCATGTGTGACATGATGTCATTGGAGATCGAACCCGCTTTGATCTTCCCAGGCCAGCGCACCATAGCAGGAACACGGTACGCACCTTCCCAGTTACTGTTCTTTTCATTACGGAACGGCGTCATCGCCGCATCAGGCCAGGTATTCATGTGCGGGCCATTATCGGTGCCGTACATCACGATGGTGTTATCGGTCATGCCTAACTCATCAATCTTCTTCAGCACTGTGCCGACGTTCTTATCGTGATCGATCATGGCATCATGGTATTCACTCTGCCAGCGTCCTGATTGCCCTGCACTTTCAGGTTTCACATAGGTACGAAAGTGCATATGAGTAAAGTTAACCCAGGCGAAAACAGGCTTACCCGCCTTGTGTTGTTTTTCAATAAACTCGGCGGCTCTCTTGGCAATGTCATCATCAATGGTTTCCATACGCTTTTTGGTAAGCGGACCCGTGTCGGTGATTTTTTGCTTGCCGTTTTCAAGCGCATAACTATGAATAACGCCCCGTGGACCATATTTCTTCATAAAAGCGGGGTCTTTTGGATAGTCCCGATGTTCCGGCTCTTCCTGGGCGTTTAAATGATAAAGATTGCCGTAGAACTCATCGAAACCATGATTGGTGGGTAACATTTCATCTCTGTCACCGAGATGGTTTTTACCAAACTGACCGGTGGCATAACCAAGTGGTTTAAGCAATTCGGCGATGGTGGGATCTTCTTTACGCATACCGAGCTCGGCACCAGGCAAACCAACTTTACTCAGACCGGTACGGAAAACACTTTGACCGGTTATAAATGCAGAACGTCCGGCGGTACAGCTTTGCTCTGCATAGTAGTCGGTGAATATCATGCCTTGATTCGCAATACTGTCGATATTGGGCGTCTGATAACCCATCATTCCTTTGCTGTAGGCACTCACGTTACTTTGGCCAATATCATCACCCCAGATAATAACGATATTAGGCTTGTCGGCAGCAAACACATTCGAAGATATGGCCGTGGTAAGAAAGGCACCAATAACAACTGAAACCAGTCGTTTTTTAGCCGTATAAGCTGTATTTTTTTTATGGCACATAACCTGCACTCCATTTTTTTAGTACATTTATTTGTAACAACCCCGTCTTATTTGATCATTACTCAAACAAGTCGTTATATCAGAACATAATACGAACAAGAGGCGCAGATTTCTTTGCCCCTCTTGTTCTATCGGTATGATATGACTTACTTCATATTATGTTCTTTCTTGAACTCTTTAATCATTGGACCCTGCGCATCCTCCACATTCCATCTGCCGGCTTTGATGTAGTCAGTTATCGGATCAGGTACGGTACCTTTAGCCGGTGGTTTAGGTGGTTTTGTTGGTCCTGCAACCGACCAGGCCGCATCTGGCGATATCGTCATACGTATATTGATATTGTCTTTGGTAATGTTCCAGACCATGTTATCTGTGGCAAGTGACAGCGGACCATCATAGGTTTGCCGAACACCGTCATAGATATCATAACGTGTGTTCTCATCGTTGAAGAAATGGTAACCGATAGCATGACGAGGTTTAACGGTACTCATTACCTTACCGAATGCCTGGGGTGAAGTATGAATCTGTGTGCCTACGCCCAGTGCCTGCTGTGGTGACTGGCCGTAAAGTTTCACCAGGTCTTCAGGTGTCAGGAAGGTCTCGTGAATGGCGATATCAGCATTTTTTGCATGCTCTATGTACCATTTATTGGGAAAGGTATCGCCGCCGATTACAATTTTCAGTCCGGCATACTCAAGGATGAAACTGACCGGTCCATCACCTGCATGGATCGCCGGGATAGAACGAATGGTTACACCATTCTCTTTGTAAACAACCTTATTAACGGCCTTGTAATCAAATTCCTCGACGGAAATCTTTCCGGGCTCGGCACTAAGAACAAAATTTCTGGTTTTGGCATCCCAGTTAAAGGACTTCAAGAAGTGCTCGACTGCGTATTTGGTACCCATGTCCTCGGTAGCGCCCGATGGACCCCAGATCTTTAGAGGACCGGTACGACCCGCTGTCCAGCCACCTGCCCATAACGTTGACAGATCACCCCAGTGATCAGTATGTAAATGGGTCAGGAAAACCTTGTTAAGGAAGTCATACGGGATCATCAGCGCAGCAACGTTAACCATAGAGCCGGTGCCAATATCAAACAGGAATTTATCACCATTGCCTGTTTCGACCAGCCAGCAGGTTGCCGCCTGTGAACGTCTTGCTGCAGGCAGACCAGTTCCGCAGGCAAATAAACGTATCTCGTCTTTTGCCAGTGCTTCTGTTCCCGGGTAATAAACATAACGATCCGGTGCAACGCCGGTCGGCGACTTAACTGCACCGCCTGCAGCCATTAAATTTCCCTGCATCAAAACAAACAGAAGTGATGTCATCGCAACGATACTTTTCTTCATTTTCCTATCTCCGTAATTTAAAATTGCAAACCTAACTACACAACACGCAAAACAATAAACTTTTCTAGCTGGATTAACTAGCGAAATTAATCCTCACAAAAATTAATTTGAATACTTTTCAATTCTACGTATCTAAAATGATACAAACTTGAGTCATGTCAAATTCACGACATACTCAAGCGTATGGTTTTTAAAATAAGTATAATCTAACAAACATTAAATCTCAATCGGTTGTCAGGATGAAAAAAAGCAAACAACTCGCCGCTGAAGACTGGCTAAAACTTGCTCTTGAAACGCTTGATAATGAGGGCATCCATAAAGTTAATGTAGAATACCTGGCACGTAAACTCGGCGTAACCAAGGGCAGTTTTTACTGGCATTTTAAAAACCGTGAAACCTTGTTAAAAGAAATGCTGAATTACTGGGCAGAAACACTAACCACCGACGTCATCCAGCGGAGCCGACAGAGCAGCAAAGATGCGAAAGAGACGCTGCTGAAGTTGATGACCATCATCACGGAAGAAAAAGTCGGGCGCTATGAGGCCGCTATCCGCGCCTGGTCGATGCATGATGAAATAGCAAAAACCACCTTGCGCAAAGTAGATAAGCAAAGATTAAAATACATAACCAGCGTGTTCACTGATATTGGCTTTAAAAAAGCAGATGCCGAAATACGTGCACGTATGATGCTGTACTACCAGGTGGCGGAACAGGGAATATTCCTCAGCGACTCTAAAGAGAAACGTAAAAAACTTCTGAAGCAACGCTTTGCATTTTTAACCAGGGAATAATTTAAACTTAATTCACCTGTATCAATCCTTCCAAAATCAATGGGGCTAACCCCATTGATTACATCTGCCTTGCCTTAAACAAAAAGTACAGAATTAATCAGAAGCTTCTTATTTCAAAGCAGATGACCATCTGACTTATTCAAACCCTGACATGTCCATGGAAAAATCCAGTACTTTATTTTCTTTCTTGTACAGCTCCCACAATGCAACCATTTCCTTGAGCTTGTCGGGATGCTGTTTACTCAGGTCATTTAATTCAGCCGGATCCTGCTTTAAATCAAACAGCTCCCATTTTCCCGGACCAAATGGTTTCGGCATCCAAAGGATTTTCCAATCACCAACAAAATAGGCTTTTAAGCCAAATATCTCGTAACCAACATGGTTCGCGCCTGCATAAGGTTTTGTTACTTTGCCTTCGAGCAGTTCCAATACAGATTGCCCCTGCATAGGTCTCACTTTACGACCACTAAACTGTTCAGAGTGTGTGACACTTGCCAGCTCAAGAAACGTTGGCATGATGTCACGCACATGAAAGAACGAATGATTCATACTACCTGCGTTCGCCATCTTGCCTGGAGTCTTGACCAGCATTGGCGATTTTATACCGCCCTCTGAGGGAAACCCTTTATACAATCGACCTGGTGCCATGCTGGCCTGCGCCCAACCGGGTCCCGTTTCAATAAACGAGTTCTTTAAGCCACGATTTTCCATACTGTTATCAAATGAACTTAGGTATTCTTCTGTTTGCCCTGGGTAAACCGTCGGCATTGCACCGTTGGCGCCATTGTCTGAGAAAAAGACAATCATGGTATTGTCATACTCGCCTGTCTCTTTCAGGTAGTCGAAAACACGCTTTATCTGTTCATCCATGTAATCGATCATTGCTGCATACACTTCCATATCGCGTGCCGCTTTCGCTCTTTCTTCGCTAGACATTTTGTCCCAGGCTTTTACAGAAGCTAAACGTGGGAAGGATTTAGCATCTTTGTGAATAATGCCAAGTTCTTTTAAACCTTGTAATCGTTTTTCACGCAATACATCCCATCCCTCATCAAACTTGCCTTTGTATTTTTCGATGTATTCTTTGGGGGCATGCAGAGGGTCGTGTGGCGCGGTATAGGATAAATAAGCAAAGAATGGTTTGTCATCATTTCGGTCTTGTTTTAACCATTGAAGAAGAATATCTGTGTAGTACTTTGTAGAATAAAAATCATCCGGTAATGTATTTACTACTTTACCGTTACGCCGATAAATCATCGTTTGTGGCGGTGACAGAGGTCTCTGATCATTCCAGTGACTACCACCACCCGGTGCTAATATAAATGTCTCTTCGAATCCTCTTGCATGTGGACTGGTTTTTTCTTCATGCCCAAGATGCCACTTACCCGACATGTAGGTATGGTACCCTCCGGCTTTTAAAACTTCGGGTAAAGCCGCGACTTCAAAGTTGAGATAACCAGCATAACCGGGATGGCCTTCCATCTCCGCTGTCTTGACTTCGCCCATGGTCCCCATTCCCGCCTGATGATTATCCATGCCGGACATAAGAACAGAACGTGTCGGAGAACAGGTAGGAAGCACATGGAAATTAGTAAACTGCAATCCCTGTTTTGCCAGATCATCCAACGTGGGAGTCGCAATATCTCCGCCAAAAGAACCGATGTCGGAATAACCTAAATCATCCGCTACGATCAGTAAAATATTTGGACGGCTGGCTTGCGGTGTTTGTGCCTTCTCAACAGCCGAAGTGATAGATCGCGTGGGTTCACTCTGTTTTTCACATGCCGTTATAGCAAGAACTATGCAGGCGAGAAGTGTTAACAACTGTTGTTTCTTCATGATATCTCCTTAGCAGGCAAAACACCTCAGTTCTCACTGATAAGTAATTGTATTATCTTTTATAAAGAGTTTCATTTATTACTGTTAACCATGTGAGACAGGTACTCCTGAGCTTTTTTATATCCCAACTCAATCATCTCGGTTGCACGGTCAAACTCCAGGGTCCCGCAGGCATTCCTGGCAATTTCAATAACGTGGTCTGGCGGGTAAGCGGCGATCTTTTGTCGTGCGATGGTACTCTGCATGGCATCAAACGCCTGGTTAGCAATTTCATATGCTCCCCAGTCGTGACCACCTATTTTCAATTCAGGTCGTTTAAAGTTTGAGACAAAACTGATTACTTTCTCATGAATTGGTGATGAATCATTAATCTCTTCAAGTTTATCAGCTGGAATTTCCTGGCTCACCGGTGGCCCTCCCAGGTTAACCGCGATGGTCATCTCCGTTTCATCACCAAAGGTCGGTGCAATAGGCACCGGGTTTAACACACCGCCATCGATAAGCTGGACACCCTTATAATCAAACGGTGTAAAAAAGAGCGGTAGTGATATGGATGCCCTTATGGCATCAAATAGTCTGCCTGATTCTATCCATACTTCCTTCTCATTAATGATGTCTGCCGCTGTAGCAGTAAATGAAATGGGAAGATCTTCGATTAACTGGTCGCCAACCAGGTCGACCAGGGTGTTAATTATCTTATCGCCTTTGACCAGGCCATTCTTTTCCCATGAAAGATCCAGCAGAGTAAAGATATCAACTTTGTTTATGGCGTTCACCCATTGCTCGAAATCGTCCAGTTTGCCAGCCGCATAGATACCGCCAATGAGCGCGCCCATAGAGCAACCGGAAATCGACTCTATCTTGAAATCATTTTCCTCCAGCCAATGGATTATTCCGATGTGCGCTAAACCGCGGGCGCCGCCGCTACCGAGAACGAGTGATACTGTTTTTTTATCTTCTTTCAACATAAATCACCACGCACATTCAGTTGGAACATTAACAGTCATTATAAGCGCTTTTAAATTTATAAATTCACCAGTACGTTATTTCCACGTTCTACAACCCAATATAAAGCAGTAGCAGCACAGACACCGGCAACAATAAATCGGTTTATTCTTGTTACTCTGTCACCTAAAAGGCTGATTAAATAAAACACTAATACCGCGACTATTACTATCATCA
>CAJXZZ010000060.1 GCA_913065105.1 uncultured Gammaproteobacteria bacterium
AGTTCTACGTCCTTGTAGGCGAGATGACTTTGCTTACGTGCAATACGTTCAATCAATTCTGATTTCATCATTGCGTTAGTTTGCATTTCTTCAGCCATATCAATAACCTTCCTCTATTAAACTGACAACTTGAGAGCTTTGCGCGAGGCATATTTCCCGCTATATTTACCTTGCTCAAACGAAATATCTACGTCGTGCAAAGCTCTCAATTAAATATATTTTTAAATTATTGTCGTCTTGAGCGAAAGCGAGATCTTTTACACCAGTGCATAAGATCCCCTACTTTCGCTCAGGATGACAGCAAACAAACTAGTCTTTCGACTTCATTTGCTCTTTCATCAAATCGCCTAAAGTAAGCGCTGCACCAGATGATGCTTCCTGATTGTCTGAAAAATCTTTCAATGCTTCAGATTCATCGTCATAGTCTTTCGCTTTAATCGACAGTGCGATACCGCGATTTTTACGATCGATACCAATCAGTTTTGACTCAATCTCTTCGCCTACCTTAAGTACCGTGCTCGCATCTTCAACGCGATCTCGTGATAACTCAGAAGCACGTAATGTACCTTCTACACCATCACCTAGATCGATGATTGCTGCTTTTGCATCGACTGAGATTACTGTACCTTTAACAATAGAACCTTTTTTGTTTTCAGCCATAAAGGTAGAAATAGGGTCCTGCTCCATCTGCTTGATACCCAGTGAAATACGTTCACGCTCAGCATCAATAGATAATACAACAGCGTCTATCGTATCGCCTTTCTTGTAATCACGAACGGCTTCTTCACCACCATCTTCCCAGGAAATGTCAGACATGTGAATCAAACCGTCGATTTCGCCGTTAAGACCAACAAAGATACCGAAGTCAGTGATCGATTTAATAATTCCGCTAACTTTATCGCCCTTGTTATGTGTTGCAAAGAACTCATCCCATGGATTAGCCTGACACTGTTTCATGCCTAAAGAAATACGACGACGCTCTTGATCAATATCAAGAATTACTACTTCTTTTTCTTCGCCTAAGGTAACGATATTTGCAGGGTTAACGTTTTTGTTTGTCCAGTCCATTTCAGATACATGAACCAAACCTTCAACGCCATCTTCAATTTCAACGAAACAACCGTAATCGGTAATGTTGCTAACTTTACCCCAAAGACGTGAGCCTTCTGGGTAACGACGAGCGATTTCAGCCCATGGATCATCACCTAATTGTTTCAGGCCTAGAGAAACACGTGTTTTCTCTTTGTCGAACTTAAGAACCATAACTTCGATTTCCTGGCCCACTTCAACAATTTCTGATGGATGACGTACACGTTTCCATGCCATATCAGTGATATGGAGAAGACCGTCGATACCGCCAAGATCAAGGAATGCGCCGTAATCAGTAAGATTTTTAACCACACCTTTGATTGGCTTGCCTTCTTCGATGCTGTTAAGCAGAGCTTCGCGTTCTTCGCTGAACTCATTTTCAACAACTGCACGACGAGAAACAACAACGTTGTTACGTTTCTGGTCTAATTTAATAATTTTGAATTCCAGTTCTTTGTTTTCCAGGTAAGCAGTATCGCGTACTGGACGAACATCGACTAATGAACCCGGCAGGAATGCACGGATATCACCTAATTCAACAGTGAAGCCGCCTTTAACCTTACCTGTAATAACACCGGTAATGATCTCTTCAGCTTCAAATGATTTTTCTAGTGTGATCCAGGCTTTAGCACGTTTGGCTTTTTCGCGAGACAGACGGGTTTCACCGTAGCCGTCTTCAACCGCTTCTAATACCACTTCAACTTCGTCGCCAATGCTAACTTCAATTTCACCCGCTAAATTGAGGAACTGGCTAACTGGGATAACACCTTCAGATTTCAAACCGGCAGATACGATAACGTATCCATCAGAGATATCAGCAATAGTACCAAGGACAACGTTGCCGGCACTCATATCGGTTTGACTCAGACTTTCTTCGAATAATTCTGCAAAACTTTCAGACATAATGTTTAGTATAAATAGATTGTATGTGCTCTCCACCAATGGATAGGCCAATGGCTGCCCCAATAAATAGAATGGAAACACAGGTTAGTTAATAAAAATAGCCTATCAAGTGATAGGACCCTTTTGACGCAATAATCATGCGCTTTAAACAGCAATTTTAACTCAGTTTATATCCTGAATAACTCGTTGACTCACCCAATCCATGACTTCATCAGTCACCTGCTTTATATCGAGTGTGGTTGTATCTATGATGATTGCATCCGAGGCGGGTTTCAGCGGCGCTGCCTCCCGATTCATATCTCGCTCATCACGTTGACGTAACTCTTCAACGAGGTCGCAGAGGATAACATCAATTCCTTTGTCTTTCAACTGCTTATAGCGCCTTTCCGCCCTTTCCTCTGGACTGGCGGTTAAATATATTTTTAGCACCGCCTGCGGAAAAACCACGGTACCCATGTCTCGGCCATCGGCAACCAGTCCGGGATTGGTTAAAAACGCTCGTTGACGTGCCAGTAATGCCTCTCGGACAGCAGGAATAGCTGCAATTTTAGAGGCTTTATCACCGATTTTTTCATTACGGATTAGCTGTGTTATGTCTTCCCCATCCAGGATAATCGCTAATTCACTATTTTTCTGCCCATAAGAAACAGATAGTTTACTAGCAATATCAACAATTTGAGATTCTTTAATAGATTCTACCTCAACATCAGGAAAATGCCGGGAGACCTGCAATGCAGCAATGCGATACAGTGATCCACTATCGAGAATGTGCCAGCCTAATTTTTCAGCGACAGCAAGACAGATGGTGCCTTTACCAACACCACTGGGGCCATCCAGGCAAATAACCGGGTCAGTAGTTTTACTCATGGAAAAACTACTGAAGAAAAACTGAACCGCAGAGTCGCAGAGTCGCTGCGGTGAATAATAATTTTTTTATTCATTTAAAACCTTGATAGAAAGTCCGCATGTAGCGGCCAGCTCGGCAAATCCTGGAAATGAAGTATTCACATTGTCACAGTCTTCGATATGGATATCACCAGTTGAACGCAGCCCTGCCATGGCAAATGCCATGGCAATACGATGATCGTCCTGACTGTGCACCGTACCACCGGATATCTCACCACCATTGATAATCATGCCATCTTCCGTTGCCCTGGCATCAACGCCGAGTGCCTGCAGACCATCAGCCATCACCTGAATGCGGTCACTCTCCTTCACCCTCAGCTCTTCAGCGCCGGTTACCACGGTTTGACCCTCTGCACAGGCAGCGGCAACAAATAACACCGGAAACTCATCGATCGCCAGCGGTACCAAACCCTCAGGAATGTGAATACCTTTCAGTTTTGCACTTTTGATACGTATATCAGCAACCGGCTCACCACCGACTTCCTGCTGATTGAAGGTAGTGATGTCCGCACCCATCAATTTTAAAATGTCGATAACACCGGTGCGCGTGGGATTAATACCTACGTGTAGCAAGACGATATCTGAACCATCAGCGATACTCGCCCCCACCATAAAAAAAGCAGCAGATGATATATCTGCAGGTACATCGATATCAGCAGCGATTAATTTCGCCGGACCGGTCACACATGCCGTGGAATCACTAACTGTAACCTCACAGCCAAAAGCTTTTAACATACGTTCGGTATGATCACGTGTTACTGCCGGTTCTGTGACACAGGTTTTACCCTGTGCATACATGCCCGCCAGCAAACAACAGGATTTGACCTGCGCGCTGGCCATCGGCATCTGATAACTAAAACTGTTTAGTGTTTGATTACCTATGATTTTTAACGGCGGTTTACCGTCTTCAGCCGTGTCTACTCTGGCACCCATTTTAGATAATGGATCAGTGACACGTTTCATCGGACGTTTGGATAAGGAAGTATCACCACTTAACTCAACATCAAATTTCTGCCCGGCAAGCAAACCCGCAAGCAAGCGCATTGATGTCCCAGAGTTACCAAGATCAAGCGCTTTTTCAGGTGCTTTCAAGCCAAACATACCGACACCATGAATAGTCACCTTACCGTCGGTTGGGCCTTCGATCTCAACACCCATCGCCTGAAACGCGCGTAGCGTATTTAAGCTGTCTTCCCCTTCCAGAAAACCACTGATATGACTGGTGCCTTCAGCGAGTGAACCAAACATGATCGAACGATGAGAAATCGACTTATCACCAGGGACACGAATCGTGCCCTGCAACCCAGTTTCACTTAAACCACCTTGTACTATGTATTTCATAAATAATATATAAATCAATCGTCATAACGAGTCACGAAGCAATCTCACCACATGGTATCCGGTATATATAGATTACTTCGTGCCTCGCAACGACAGGAATTTTAATGAGTAAATTTATCGCGTGTCTGTTTTGCGTGTTGAAAAACTTCGATCAGTTTTTCACCGTCACCCGCTTCCAGTGCATTATATAGCATATCCAGCTCATCCCTATAACGTTGCATCATCTCAAGAATGGGCTTTCGGTTATTCAGACAGATGTCACGCCACATGGTCGGGTCACTAGATGCGATACGTGTGACATCACGAAAACCACCCGCCGCAAATCGGAATATATTTTCGATATCGTCCATATTCTCCAGACAGTGAACCAGGCCAAATGCCAGCATGTGTGGTAAATGACTGGTTGCAGCCAAAACTTTATCGTGGCGCTCAGCATCCATTGTTTCAACCAGTGCACCCGTTGCCTGCCATAAAGCCGTGACTACTTTTACCGCATCTGTACTGGTATTGTCTGTCGGGGTAAGAATGACACGGCGGTCTTGATATAAATCAGCAAAGGCCGCATCGGGCCCACTCTCTTCAGTGCCTGCAATCGGGTGCCCTGCCACGAAACGAAAAGCAGAATCCGCGAATACTTTATCGGCTAGCTGTTGTACCTGTAGTTTAGAACTGCCGGCATCCGTAATTACCGCCTTCTGATTCCCAGAGGACTTTAATCCAGCAGCTATTTTTTCAAATACCGCTTGCATGGCTCCTAACGGTACAGAAACAAAAACAACATCAGCATCTTTGACGGCATTCGCTATATCCATATCGTATGAATCGATAATGTTTAGCTGCTGCGCTTTTTGTAATGTTTCTTCACTGCGACCGGCACCCGTTATATGCTCAACCACACCCGCCTGTTTTAATGCAAGGCAAAATGAACCACCGATTAAACCGGTGCCGATAACACACAAGTTACCAATAGCGACTGGTTTGATTATTTCCGTCATCAATCAATACTCTGCTTTAATGCTTCAACAAAACGTTCATTCTGTTGTTGCGTACCGATAGTAATTCTTAAATACTCCGGCATATCGTAATTTGCAACCGGTCTGACAATAACACCCAGTTGTAACAACTTATGATACAGCGCCAGACCATCCTGTTTTACATTCACTGAAATAAAGTTACCCATGGTTGGCAAATAATTCAGATTCATCTCTGCAAACTCTTTTTGTAGAAATAACTTTCCTGTGTTATTCATCGCCACGCTGTTAGTTACATGAGCAACATCATCCAGTGATGCAATGGCAGCACTCTGCGCCAGCATATTAGTATTAAAGGGTTGTCGAACACGGTTTAACACATCCGCAATTTCTACGTTCGAAATCGAATAGCCAATCCTCAAACCCGCAAGCGCATACACTTTCGAGAAAGTCTGCGTTATCAATAAATTGGGAAACTGTTTTAGCCACTTATTTATCGGCGGTTTTATATTTTCATCCATGTATTCTGTGTAAGCCAGATCAAGAACGATAATAATGTTCTGCGATATGTTATTAAACAGTTCTTCCAGAACATCAGGCGGCATCCATGTGCCGGTTGGATTATTTGGATTAGCGATAAAAATAATACGCGTGGTGTCATCAATCTGCGCAAGCAAGGCATCTGGATCATGCCCCAGTGGCATAGTCTCATGATCTTCTGGAAATGCTTTTGCAACATTAGCTTTGGCGCCGACTGCCTGCACGACTATGGGGTAAACAGCAAAAGAATGTTGTGAGAACACCGCTGAAAGCTGCGGCGTTAAAAATGCACGCGTTACCAGTTCTAAAATATCGTTAGAACCATTTCCCAGAGTAATGTTAGCGGCGTCAACCTGGTGCTGTCGCGCCAGTTTATTTCTTAAAACAAAACCACCGCCGTCAGGATAATAATTGACAGATGCAGCAACTTTTTTTATGGCGTCTAACGCCTGCGGACTGGGACCCAACGGGTTTTCATTCGACGCCAGCTTGATAGAGTGGGCAATCCCTAACTCACGTTCAAGCTCTTCGACGGGTTTGCCTGGTATATAAGGTGTTAATTGTTGAACGCCAGAAGTCGCCAGCTCAAGAAAAGACTGTTTCATCGGTATTACAGGACAGCCTTAGGATACGAACCCAGAACAGTAACCATGGATGATGCTTTTTCGATCTCATTAATCGCCTGTTTAATCACTTCATCATCACGATGACCGTCAATATCGATAAAGAATACATAATCCCATACCCCTCTACGTGATGGGCGAGATTCTATATTGCTCATACTGATGCCACGGTCGGCCAGAGGTTTAAGCAGATCAAACAACGAGCCTGGTTTATTTTGTACAAAGACCAGCAAGCTGGTTCGATCATCACCGCTCGGTGGCGATCGATGCTGTCCGATGACAGCAAAACGCGTGGTATTATCAGGTTCATCTTCTATATCCGCGACTAAAACAGGCACATCATATAATTCTGCAGCCATGATGCCGCCGATAGAAGCCGTGCCGATCGAAACATCATTATTCTCGAGAGCCTGCAAAACAGCCTGGGCATTACTGCTCATGGCGATACGTTCAGCGTTGGGTAAATATTTATCTAGCCATTGATTACATTGTGCCAACGATTGTTGATGCGCATAAACACGATCAATTTTTTCCAGTGAATCCTGCTTGCTCAATAAATTATGACGTATACGTAAAGCCACTTCACCACTGATCATCAGTGAAGATTTCATGAATAGATCTAAAGTATGATTGATCACGCCCGCGCTAGAATTTTCCACCGGCACAACACCAAAGTTGGCACCATCGGCTTCAACAATTCTAAACACTTCTTCGATGCTGTCTACCGGCTGGGTTTCGATCAGACTACCGAAATGTTTAACCGCCGCTGAATGGGTATAGGTACCCTCAGGGCCTAAAAATGCTACTTTTAATGGTTTTTCATAGGCCAGGCAGGCAGCCATAATTTCGCGAAAGATGCCGGCTATGCTTTCATCAGCAAGTGGCCCGGCATTCCGTTTCATCACAGCACGCAGAACCTGTGCTTCGCGTTCAGGACGATAAAAGTGACCGGTCTCACCCTGCTGCTGTTTGACCTTTGCTACTTGCGCCGCACATGAGGCACGCTCAGAAATAAGCGTTTGCAGAGACTTGTCTATTTCATCAATACGCTGGCGTATATCAGCAAGTTGATCTTTTTCGGTCATAGATTTTATTCACGTGGTGAAAATAAAAATTTAAACCTGGCGCGCTTTTAATACACCTTCGATAGCGCCAAATTTCTTGATTAAATCTTCACCGATTTCGCACTCAATGTCCATTAGTGTATATGCAAGATCATTTTTTGATTCATTACGTAAATGATGAATGTTGAAGCCTGCATCACCAATAACGGTTGATATTTTTGCAATCATATCCGGCATGTTTTTATGTGTCAGTGCGACACGAGATTTTCCGCCACGCGGTAATTTAACCGCCGGAAAATTAACTGCGTTTTTAATATTGCCGTTCTCCAGAAAATCCTTTATCTGATCAGCAACCATCATCGCGCAGTTTTCTTCCGCTTCAGCAGTCGATGCACCAAGGTGAGGTAAGGTTATTACACGTTCATTACGTTTTAACTTCTCAGCAGGAAAATCACATACGTAGGCATTCAATTTTCCAGATTCAAGCGCAGCAAGTACGGCATCATCATTAACAATACCATGACGTGCAAAATTCAAAATAACAGCACCATCTTTCATGCTAGCAATACGCTCAGCATTTAATAAATTGAGTGTTGCATCGATCAATGGTACGTGAAAAGTAACGAAGTCGGCTTCTTTTAGCAACTCTTCTATGCTCGCCATCTCTTCTACCACAGAAGACATCTTCCAGGCACTTTTCACGGTAATAGTAGGATCAAAACCGACCACACGCATACCTAAAGCCACTGCAACATTGGCGATCTCCACACCGATAGCACCTAGTCCAACCACACCAAGAGTACGGCCAGGTAGTTCGTAGCCAACATACTTTTTCTTGCCTGCTTCTACCGCCTGGTTTTGTTCTTCATCAGTGCCTTCAACATTTTCGGCATACTGCCATGCCTGACAGATATTTCTACAGGCCAGCAGCATACCAGCAATAACCAGTTCTTTTACCGCGTTTGCATTAGCACCCGGGGCATTAAATACCACAACACCTTGCTCACCAAGTCGCTCTACAGGCACATTATTTGTACCTGCGCCGGCACGGCCAACAACTTTTAAATTTGATGGTATATCCATATCGTGCAAGTTTTGCGAACGTAAAATAATGGCATCAGGATTATCGATGTCTGGACTGACTGAAAAATTTTCAGCTGGTAAACGACTTAACCCTTTATCAGAAATATTATTGATGGTTTTGATGTTAAACATTGGTGTATCCAAAAAATTAGTAATTATAAAATCAGTATGTGGTCTTTAAGAAATCCACAATTATATGTTTGATGAGTTGGCAGTAGACAGTTAGCAGTCTGCAGTAAAAACAAAGCTTTTAGCTGCAATATGCCAACTAATAACTTCTTTTAAGCCTGTGTATTCTCAAACTCTTTCATGAATGCAATCAACGTATCAACACCTTCTTCTGGCATTGCATTATATATACTGGCGCGCATGCCACCGACTGAGCGATGACCTTTTAATGAAGTTAAACCGTTAGCTGCTGCCTGTTCTAAAAAGGCGGCATCCAGATCAGCATTGGCCAGAATGAATGGCACATTCATCCACGAGCGACAATGAACGTCCACCGGGTTGCTATAAAACGGAGAATCATCGATTGCTTTATACAGTTTTTCGGCTTTACGTTGATTAATTTTTTCGACCGCAGACAAACCACCCAGTTTTACTAATCGGGCAAAAACCAGGCCAGCCAGGTACCAGCTATAGGTTGGCGGCGTGTTATACATCGAATCATTGTCTGCATGCGTTTTGTAATCAAGCATTACCGGCATGGCTGGATTAGCATGACCGATCAGATCTTCACGAATAATGACGATGGTGAGACCAGCTGGTCCAATATTTTTTTGCGCACCCGCATAGATCACATCAAATTTTGATACGTCGATCTCACGCGACAAAATGGTTGATGACATATCGGCGACTAATGGCACATCGCCAGTGTCAGGGATATAGTCGAACTCAACACCAACGATGGTTTCATTCGGCGTGTAATGCACATATGCCGCTTCCGGATCAAACTTAAGACTGGCTTCATCAGGAACAGTGGTAAATTTACTGTCTGTGGTATCTGCAACTAGATTTACATTGCCATAACGTTTCGCTTCTGCCACTGCCTTTTTCGACCACTGACCGGTTAGCAGATAATCGGCTGACTTTTTACCATTGAATAAATTAATCGGCACCATGGCAAACTGACTGCTCGCGCCGCCCTGTAAAAACAGCACTTTATAATTATCAGGAATGTTCATCAGCTGGCGTAAATCCGCTTCTGATTTTGCTGCAATAGACATATAGTCTTTGCCACGGTGACTCATTTCCATCACTGACATACCTGAGCCATGCCAGTCCAGCATCTCTGCCTGCGCCTGTTCCAATACTTCTAATGGTAGTGCGGCCGGGCCGGCACTGAAATTATATATTCTGCTCATATTGATTTACTTAGTAAGGTTTTATATTTAAAAAATAATGATAAACTGGTTTAATTATCATAAATAACTTATTGAATTAATTATATTTAAAGTTACTCTTCTGGTGACCCGTCTTGTACTTCTTCTGCTTCAGAGACTTCACCTTCCGGTAAATCTTCGTCACCGACAAGCACTTCTATCTTTTCGATTTCGACCAGTTTCTCACCTTTGGTCAAACGGATCAGACGCACACCCTGGGTATTTCGACCCATCTCACTGACATCAGCGACAGCGATGCGCACCAGCGTGCCATTGTCGGTAATCATCATAAAGTCATCATCACTCTGTACCTGGACTGCACCGACAATTTTGCCGTTACGTTCATTGGTTTTAATAGAGATGACACCCTGACCACCACGCCCTTTTAATGGGTAGCCATCAACACTGGTGCGTTTACCATAACCGTTTTGGGTTGCAGTTAAGATAGAACCACCAGCTTCGACCTTGATCATAGCGATAACTTCTTGCCCATCTGAAATGCGGATACCGCGTACACCACCGGCCGTTCTGCCCATAGTACGTACATCGCTTTCAGAAAAACGCACTGATTTTCCTGAATCGGCCAGTAACATGATGTGGTCACTGCCATTGGTAATAACGACGTCGACCAGCTTGTCATCATTACGGAATTCTATCGCTTTAATACCTGACGATCTTGGCCGGGAGAAATTGGATAACGCCGTTTTCTTCACGGTGCCAGAACTGGTCGCCATAAACACAAACAGGTTCTCATCATAGTCACGTACAGGCATCACCGCATTGATGCGTTCTCCTTCTTCCAGAGGAAGAAGATTAACGATCGGTTTACCACGCGAACCACGCCCGGCCATGGGTAATTGATAAACTTTTAACCAGTAAACTTTTCCGCGGCTGGAAAAACAGAGCAACGTATCGTGCGTATTGGCGACAAATAATTTATCGATAAAGTCTTCTGTTTTCATTGCAGTCGCAGACTTACCACGGCCACCACGACGCTGCGTATTGTATACATCTAGCTGTTGTGACTTGGCATATCCTTCATGCGAGAAAGTAACAACAACATCTTCTTCGGTAATCAGGTCTTCCATATCGAAATCAAGTTCGTCCATCATGATTTCACTGCGACGTGCGTCCGCGTAGTTATCACGAATCTCTTCGAGTTCTTCGCGGATAACTTCAAGCAATCTTGCTGGATTGGAGAGTATTTCGATTAAAGCTTTAATAACATCCAGTATCACCTGAAACTCATTAACAATTTTATCTTGCTCAAGTCCGGTCAAACGGTGCAGTTTCAAATCAAGAATAGCCTGCGCCTGCACTTCTGAAAGATGATAACCATCCTCTTTCAGGCCAAACTGCGGCTCCAGGTCTTCGGGACGTGACGCATTGGCATTTCCATCGGCTGTCGCACGCGACACCATGTCGACCACCATACCCGCTGGCCATATCCTCTGCACCAGACCCGCTTTTGCTTCAGCAGGATTTGCTGATCGTTTGATCATTTCGATGACTTCATCGATGTTGGCTAAAGCTAGCGCCAGGCCTTCTAATACATGGGCACGGGCACGTGCTCTTCGTAACTCATAGATGGTGCGGCGAGTAACGACTTCACGGCGATGGCGTAAAAATGCGTCAAGGATCTGTTTCAGGTTTAATAATTGCGGCTGACCTTCAACCAGCGCCACCATATTGATACCGAACGAACACTGCATGGACGTCTGTGAAAATAAATTGTTGAGCAGCACATCCGCCACTTCGCCGCGTTTTATTTCAACGACAATGCGCATGCCATCTTTATCCGATTCATCACGCAGAGCTGAAATACCTTCGATGCGCTTCTCTTTTACCAGCTCGGCAATACGCTCGATCAATCGCGCTTTATTCACCTGGTAAGGAAGCTCGCTAACGATGATGGCCTGCTTGCCTTTTGCGTCTTCAACGATCTCGGCACGTGAACGCATGATCATACGACCGCGTCCCGTCTTGTACGCCTGGTGAATACCTTTTACGCCATTGATAAAAGCCGCCGTCGGTAGATCGGGCGCAGGTATATGCTGAATTAATTCATCGATGCTTAAATCGGGGTTTTCAATTAACGCCAGACAGGCACTGATCACTTCACCCAGGTTGTGCGGTGGCATGTTGGTCGCCATACCCACAGCGATACCCGTCGAGCCATTGATCAGCATGTTGGGTACACGTGTAGGCATAACCACAGGTTCTGATTCAGAACCATCATAGTTTTCTGCAAAGTCGACGGTTTCTTTATCTAGATCAGCGAGTAATTCGTGTGCGATCTTAGACATGCGCACTTCGGTGTAACGCATGGCCGCAGGTGCATCACCATCGACCGAACCAAAGTTACCCTGACCATCAACCAGCATATAACGTAATGAGAACGGCTGCGCCATACGAACAATGGTGTCGTAAACCGCGGTGTCACCATGTGGATGGTATTTACCGATAACATCACCGACCACACGGGCTGATTTTTTGTAAGGTTTGTTGTAATCATTACCGAGCACACTCATGGCATAAAGCACACGGCGATGCACGGGTTTAAGACCATCTCGAACATCGGGCAAAGCACGCCCAACGATCACGCTCATGGCGTAATCCAGATAGGATTGACGCATTTCGTCTTCGAGATTTACCGGTGATATTTCTTTTGCAAATTCAGTCATTTAGAGGTGAGCGTCAGATTCCATTAATGGGTTTTTAAAGCCGATATTCTGGCAAAAAAATAGCGCATTAAAATGCGTCTTATAAAGCCGACAATGCTAACACATCTCAAGTCTGGACGGACAGTCTATTTCCCTGTTTTTTATATAATTATAAGATTAAAACGCTGCTGTAAAAGCAGCCTAGGACTTCAGTCTATGGCTTCACTATCAAATGCAATTTTTCCTTCATCACGGCAAAATAAACCACAGGAATAACGATGAGTGTCAGTACCGTCGAAACCAGCAGACCAAAGATTAATGAAATGGCCAGACCACCAAAAATCGGATCATCAATAATAAAGAAACCACCGATCATAGCCGCGATACCGGTCAATACGATCGGTTTGGCGCGGACCGCTGCCGAGTTAATCACCGCCAGCTGAAAATCCATGCCCTCCCGCACCTGCTGATTGATGAAATCCACCAGCAAGATAGAATTACGCACAATGATACCTGCAAGCGCAATCATGCCTATCATCGATGTTGCAGTAAACTGCGCATCGAGCAAGGCATGCCCCGGCATGATGCCGATAATAGTCAGCGGGATCGGTGCCATGATCACCAGTGGTACTTTGTATGAGTGAAATTGCGCCACCACCAACAGATAGATCATCAACAGGCCGACGGCATAAGCAGCGCCCATATCACGGAAGGTTTCATAAGTAACCTGCCACTCACCATCCCACTTCAAACTGTACTCGTAAGGGTTATCCGGTGCTCTGGTATACCACTGAGCAGGGCCGTCTTGCTCATCCAGCGTTGCTGAGATCTCAAACATGCCATAAAGTGGGCTATCAACATCACCGGCGAGATCGCCAGTGACATAAACCACGGGCAGCAAGTCCTTATGGTAGATATGTTTCTCACGTATGCCACGCCTGATATCAACCAGCTCGGTTAATGGTACCAGCGTACCGTTGACCGAACGCACCTGTAAGGCCAGTACCTGCTCAAGGTCTGCTTTATCGGCATCTGCATATTCGATACGAATCGGTACCGCATATTTAAGGTTCTCGCCGTGCAGATAAGTCACGTCAGAGCCTTTCAATACCGTAGTCAGGGCCTCGCCGATGACCTGCTGCGAGACACCCAGCCTGGCGGCTTGCTGACGGTCGATGACGATCGTCAGCTTCTCAGCTGGAAATTCCACACTGTCATCGACATCGACAATATTATCGGTGGCTTCGAAGACTTTACGGACCTGCTTAGCCTGCTGGATCTGGCCTTCATAATCCAGACCATAGACTTCAGCCACGATAGGCGACATCACAGGTGGTCCAGGCGGAACCTCGACGATCTTCACGTTGCCGTCATATTGCCTGGCGATAACCTGTAACGGCTCACGCACAGAAAGTGCGATCTCATGGCTCTGGCGTTCACGATGATGTTTATCGATCAGATTGACCTGGATATCACCCATGTTGGCTGCTTCACGCAGGTAATACTGACGTACCAGCCCGTTGAAATTGATAGGCGCCGCAGTGCCGGCATAAATTTCATAATCAGTGACTTCATCAACGGTACCGATATACTGCCCCATCTCGTGTAATACACGACTGGTCTGTTCAAGACTGGTGCCTTCAGGCATGTCCAGTACCACCTGAAACTCACCCTTGTTATCTGACGGTAACATTTTCAACACCACCGCCTGAACCACAACCAGTAAAATTGCACCTGCGATAAGCAGCAAGATCGAACCGAGCAATAACCAGCGGTTACGGTTGCCGTTAGCGCCGCCCAGAAAAGGCGTCATGATACGGGTAAAAAATCGAGATGATGCCGTCTCCTTATGCGCCTGCTCGTGCGAGCCATGCTCAGCATGGCTTACCTTGTTCAACATGATATTGGTCAACCATGGCGTGAAGATAAACGCAACCGCCAGTGAAGCCAGCATACCCATACTGGCATTGATCGGAATCGGGCTCATGTACGGCCCCATCAGACCTGAGACAAAGGCCATCGGCAATAATGCCGCTATCACCGTGAAAGTTGCCAGAATGGTTGGACCACCAACTTCATCGACTGCAACTGGAATTAGATCGATCAGTTTCTGCTTACCCAGCGCCATGTGGCGATGAATATTTTCTACCACCACGATGGCATCATCGACCAGGATACCGATGGAGAATATCAGCGCAAACAGCGAGACACGGTTGAGGGTAAAACCATAGGCCCAGGAAGCAAACAACGTAACCAACAGGGTAACCGCGACAGCCGCACCCACGATCAGACCTTCACGCCAGCCCAACGCCAGCATTACCAGCAGGATCACTGCAATGGTTTCGATGATCAGTTTCTGTATCAGTTTTTCAGACTTTGCCTGCGCGGTCTCACCATAATTTCGCGTAATGGTCACTTCGACGTGATCCGGGATGAACGTGCCTTTCAATTCATCGAGTCGCTGGACCACCTGATTGGCGATATCTACCGCGTTGCTGCCCGGTTTTTTAGCGATGGCCAGTGTCACTGCCGGTTGCGGATTATTGCCGATCGCCGCCGCTCCAGACACACCACTTGTATGATGCTGACTGGCTTTACCGGCAGCGATGGAAACGTATTGTGAGGGTGAATCAGCACCGTGTTCGATACTGGCCACGTCCTGCAGATAGACCGCCTTGCCATCAAATACACCGACGACCAGTTCTGCTATCTCTTCTGGTGTGGTCAAAAAAGTGCCCGCCTGCAGCATGATTTCACGGTTATCTGCAGTCACCGCCAGGCCGGTGCGCGCACT
This sequence comes from uncultured Gammaproteobacteria bacterium, assembly GCA_913065105.1. GTDB lineage: Bacteria > Pseudomonadota > Gammaproteobacteria > SZUA-229 > SZUA-229. Next base: position 15,360 of record CAJXZZ010000060.1, read on the forward strand.
GTTCGCTGCGCGCAGGGCATTACTCAGATCAGTAATATCGATGTTGTAGCCGGACAACGCCTGCGGGTCCAGCACCACATGCAAAACGCGTTTTGGACTACCTATGGTGTAGATATCTCGCGTGCCGGCAATACGTTTTAGTTCGGTTTCCAGTGCGTGCGCGACCTGGCTCAATTCAAAAGCACCCGCGGTTTTGTCTTTCGACCAGAGCGTTACCGCAACAATAGGCACATCATCGATGCCTTTAGGTTTGACGATGGGCTGCCCGACCCCCAGATCGGCCGGTAACCAGTCCTGATTTGAATACAGCTTGTTATAAAGACGAACGATGGCATCAGTGCGATTCTCACCCACCAGAAACTGCACAGTAAGCACAGCCATGCCCGGTGTTGATGTTGAGTAGACGTGATCGATACCTTCAATTTCCGAAATTACCTGCTCAGCAGGCGTCGCCACCAGACTTTCCACCTCAAGCGCGGTCGCCCCCGGGAACGGGATAAAGACATTGGCGAAAGTCACATTGATCTGAGGATCTTCTTCGCGAGGCGTTATCATCACCGCAAACAGACCCAGCAGAATACCTACCAGCGCCAGTAACGGCGTAATCTGTGTGGTAAGAAATTTTTTAGCGATATTGCCTGAGATACCAAGCTTACTCATCGCCTTGCCCTGTTGGTTGCTGGCGACGTTGCTGCATTACTGCGATGCCTGCTTTGATCGGATCCAGGGCAACTTTTTCACCCTCTGACAGACCAGAGATAATTGCCTGTGAACCGTTGCTGACACTACCCAGACGCACCTGCCTGAAATTGATCAAACCATCATTAGCCAGCACATAAACCGCCGTCACCTCTGAGCGATAGACAATACTTTCCTGCGGTACTACCAATACCTGTTTTTCACCGGTGACCAGTGATGCTTTGACAAACATGCCAGGGAACAGACCCTTGATACCTTCTGGTAGATCCAGCCTGACTTTAAACGTGTTGGACGCACGATCAGCAATGGGAAATATAGTTATTTTTTCTACCGTTACCTGGTGCTCGCCGTTAAGCGCCTCATCGGTATAAACAAACGCTTTTCCATACTCTCGAATCTTATTGATCAAGCTCTGCGGCACATCGACATTCACTCTGAGTTTATCCAGTGAAACCCCGGTCATTAACTTCGTGCCCGGCTGAACCGTTTCACCCGCTTCGACATGGCGTTCGATTACGATGCCACTGTAAGGTGCCTTAACCTGGGTATACGATAACTGCTCGCGTGCTTCATCAAGACTGGCGCGGGTAGATTCCAGACGCGCTTTAGCTGCAGATAAAGCATGTGTTGCTTCATCCATCTGTGATTTAGAAACAACTTTTTTAGCATAGATACCTTTGATACGGACGTATTCATCTTCTGCTTTTGCCAGATTGGATATCGCCTCTTTTTCACCTGCCTGTGCTTTTTTCAGTTGCGCCTGCTGAGAGACATCTTTCAGACGAATAATAATCGCGCCTTTTTCGACATAATCATCGACATCAACCAGTATTTCCTTAATATTGCCGCCGGTCTGGGCAGAGACCGTAGCTCTGTTGATGGCCTCGACCACCCCATCTAAACGAAACTCACGGCTTAATGATTGTAGCCTGACCTGTGCAGTTTCAAGCTGACTGTCGCTGCTGGCTGCGTGGACAAATGGCAGTAATGCCAATTGTGCGATGATCAATGTGAAAACAGAAATCAGGCCTTTACTGCCCGTTCGCCGTTTTTGTTGTATGAGTTTTAAATTAGCCATAGTCCCACCGGTAATAAGAAAGAGTCGCGCATCCATTATATATTAGAATTTCCTAATATAGCACCATCCACTAAAATTTCAATGGTTTAAGATCAGAAAAACCAATCATCGAATTTTATGACCGATAATGCAAATACTACGCCCTAATGAGTATTTGTAAAATAATCACATCCGCAGACTACAGGCTGGCAATTGATTTTGTTGTGCCGATATTTCCAGGTGCAGTATCTGCCAGCGAAAAGGAATGACCAAGATGCAGACAGTAACCCAGCCATTTATATAGAAAACGGTTTAATTTCCATTTAATCTTTATCGCCTTTTCAGGAATGTGATCATAGCGCAAACGGCCGTGCCGGAGATGACCGGTAAGCACCTCTACCTGATGCGCATCATGGTAGACGCGAATAGTTAATGCAGGCTCAGCAACACGCTGAGCATACTCTTCAAAATAATAGGTCAACGTAAGCGTGGTGGTGAATTTAGTGCGTTCGAGGATGTTCATGTGCAAACTTAAACAACCGGTTAATTGAGAGACAGTATGATCCGGTAGTTTTGAAACATCAGGGATCAGCCTACGCACCCGCAGATAGTTATTTTCATACAGGTCCATCAGACTGACAAAACCACGAAGGTCAACATCTTCACAGCCGTAGCCTGCCAGGCGATTTTGATTTGATTGTCTCGTCATCGGTGGATTATAGCGAATTCACAAAAAGGCTGGCACTTATTCAGGCCAGTAAGGTGTTTTAATCGCTTCACCCAGGTCCGCCTTAACAAGCCTGTCTCTTACTTCCAGTAATTTCTCAATAAGCGCCGGCTCTGCTTTTTCATAAGCCTCAACATCCGGGACACGCTTAACCACGACACCAAGTAATTCAGTGATCGCGTTACCGATAGAATTCTGGCTGATGGTGACGATAAGATCACCCTCATCATTGCGGTAGATCAGTTGTTTAAATGCGGGCTGCCAGCGTATTGCATTGGCATATTTCGCATCGGTAATACATTGATCTCTTACTTTTTTCGCCGAGCCCATAAAATCATTATTGAACAGCAAAATACTCTCGATCTGTTCAGGAAAATAAGCCGCCTTAGGCACGGGTGCATTGCGGGTTGATACCTGGGTAAAAAAAGCCCGATAAAAATCGATAAAACCCATCAAAATCTGGTCATATTCCTGCCAGAAATGAATATCTTTCAAGGCATCGACACCACCCTGAATCTTCCAGCTAGGCAAACCCTGCGGGTAACCCGTAAGTTCAATCTTAGATGAGCCCTTACTGGTCTGTTTCAAAATATTAAAATTCAGCGCTGAGAAAAAATCACTGTAAACATCACGCATGTACGCCTGAAACAGACTGTGCTGGCCACCGTCAGTAAGATTGGGATTATCCCTGTCAGCGAATTC
>CAJXZZ010000061.1 GCA_913065105.1 uncultured Gammaproteobacteria bacterium
AAGCACTTGTTTTTATTCTAAAACTGATAATTGTCAGTGATGACTTGACCGATAACTATTAAATTGCATCCCATATCGTTCACTACAGATATATTCACATTATTTGTTAAATGGATGGCGGGATATGTCAATTATGTAGTGTCTATGCCCGCTAATATTTACACATTATAAAGGTTAGGAATTGAATCATGAAATTACAGAAACAGAAGCTGGCAATGTTGATTGCAACAAGTTTGTTAGCCAGCACCGCTTTTGCTGCAACGCAGATAGCATTGCACCCCTCGATTAGTCTGTCCACTAAAACGGGTGCGCCAGACGCAGAAAACGCAGCCAACAAGGGTAAGATAGTTCGGCTAACGGATGGCACGCTGATCGCTGTTTATGGCGATGCGGTAAATGTTAATTTCAAGTCCTGGAATTATTCTGGTGATGTGTATTCTGCACGTGATGTTTTTGTTACCTGGTCTAAAGACGATGGTGTTACCTGGTCAGATCCGCAAAATGTTTCCAATTCTGCTTCGCAAACCGATGCCAGTAAATTTTATGATTCTGATGGAAACGGGGCCGACGGTTCGGGCGGGCTGGCGCCAATGAATTTTTATGGTGACACAGACAAGCCCAATATCTTTGCACCGGGTAATGGTAATAACGTCATGGTGACATGGCCAAGTAAGTATTGCCCCTCTGGTGTTCAGGGTCTTGTTGAATATACCGCACCATACCTTAGTCTTGATCCCGGTGTCATTCAGGTGCCATACAGCTGCATCTATGCTGCACGTTTGGTCAATACGGCTGACACAATAAATTTAATTGCGGTAGACCGTTTAACCGATGCTGAACGTGATGCTAAAAGTGATGTACCTCGTGGCGGTGGTGGCGGTAATGCCATTGCCTGGCAGGAAGATCCGGAAGGTCTACAGCCCGGTGATGCTGAAGGTCCCGGTGATGGTGGCAGTGGCGCCAAGACCAGTAATGGAACAGATGTCTGGTATAGCTGGTTGCCTAATAAAACCTTTAAGACGGATTCATGGAGTACGCCTGTAGCTGTTACAGATAATGCACCTTCTAGTCCTGGCGCTTCACGTCCAAACGTGTTTATCAGTAAACATCCTGAGTCACCCGGAAAAGCCTGGGCGATTCTGGCTTATGAAGAAAGAAAAGGCCTGGAGTCACTAGCTGGCAAGTATGTCGTTTATCACGTGTTTGCCTATGATAAACCGACTTCAGGTCCCGTTCCTGCCGGTGCTGGCGTCATTATTAGTGATCCACTGGAGAACGGCCGTCGTGTGCGTTTTGTTGCCAAGGGTACGCCTGGTTCTGCAGATGGTACGCGTCTGATGCTTCTCTGGAAGCAAGGTGTCGAAGATCAGGGTGGTCCATCAGATATCATGGGTCGCGTTGGTCATGTACCTGATGGCTGGGATCCATTGGAACCTACGACCACAAGTTTTGGCTGGCGCCCACAGGATCTGACTCCTGCTGTTGTCGGTAGTGGTGATCCTGCGACAGCACTGGGGAATGCTGACCCGCTGAACCTGAGCTCTGCTAATCTTGATGACAGGAGTACTGATAACCCGATTGATGATGCACGAGCACATCGCGCGATTGTCGTTGGTGATTCTATCGTTGCTGGTTACTCCTATACACCGGATCAGGCAGTTGCCCGTTTCACTACAGAAGAGAATTATGACTTCTATGTGCGACGTTCAAAAGACGGTGGTCAAACATGGGACGATGCGCAAAATCTGTCAAATCTTCCTAAAGACCGAAATGCCAAAGAGCCTCGTCTGGTTGGTACACCGAGTTCGGTACCGGCTACTTGTCCTACAGGCGATGCGTGGGCAGCAGATACGACGAACATACATGATTGTCAGAATAAGGCTATTTACTATGTTGCCTGGGGTACAGATCTGAATCAGCGCGAATCAATTTCTGAAGGCACTATTGATCTTGATCTATACATCAGCCGTACGCTGAACTTCGGTGAGACTTATGAAGAACCTGTTGCCATTGCGATTGGTAGTGTAGACCTCGGCAATAACAATGGTGAGTCACAGATTCGTATGACACCTGACGGCTGGTATTCATATACCTCATGGATGGCAACAACCGACGAGGGTAAGGGTGTCGATTTCGTTAGAGGTGCCTGGCAGGAGTTAACTGGTGGTGGTTTCTGCTCATACAATCCAGGTGGAAGATTTGACCCGGTATTGCCTGCATTGTTGCTGACAGCATTGGGGTTCATCGGCTGGAGAAGAATGAAAGAGCATCGCCAGCAATAGAAATAGGTTAGAGCGGTTTGGTTTGACTATGCCGCTCAAAAAGATGGTTAATTAAATAGTTATAGTTTTTTATTTATTTGAAATATAAGTAATAGGAGTTAGAGATGAAGATTTCGACACAAATTTCAAACAAGGTATTTGTCTTGTCCGCATTAACGTTGGCAATGAGTGGGCCTCTGTATGCAGATGACCCGGTACCTTTAACTGAAGGTGAAACGATCACCGTCACAGGAACAGCTGATGCTGCACCGGTGGCGTGTACGGGCACATCACCTGTCATCACCTGTTCTTCATTGCGTTCAGCGGTGGTTCATGCGAACGCCAATGCTAATGCGACCAAGTACGACGTTATCAATCTTCCGTCAGGTACGATTACCCTGTCTGTCGATGCAGGAGCGTCTGATGCAACAGCTGCCAGTGGTGATCTTGATATCAACGAAGCAGTAAACATATTTGGCGCGGATTCTCTTGATCGTTCGGCAACAACCATTAATGGCGGCGGCGCTGCATTCGGGGAGCGTATTTTTTCTATCAACGGTGTCGTTGTTGGTATCTCTGACGTGACCCTGACCAACGCACATGCTGTACATGATCTCGGTGGTGCCATCTTTAATGATGAGAAGGGAAACCTTACGCTGAGCAACTGTGCGATCACCAATAGTACCGCGACCTGGGATGGTGACTATACGACAGATACGATGGACGTAGATAAAAACCCGGGAGCTGATGGTACAGATGGTACGGCGGAAAATCCTGAAGGCACGATCGAAACACAGGGCAGCGGCGGCGCTGTCTACAGTAAAGATGTGATGAACATCGATAACTGTGTATTCCGCGGTAACGTGGCGAACAACCAGGTAGTGACTGAAGTCAATGACCCTGATCATGAAGGTAACATCATCGTGAAAGTCGGTAATGGCGGTGCCATCAATGCCAGCCAGTACACGGTTATCAATAACAGTACCTTTGGTAGTGATGTTGAGATAGATGCTGCCAGTAACGATGCCATCAATGGTGGTGCCTTGTTTATGACCGGTGGTAATCCACTGGTGGTTACTAATAGTACATTTAGTTACAACACTTCTATAAGTGGTGGCGGTATCAACATCGTATCACCATCAGCACCAGCCACGATTACGAATACCACGATTTCTGGTAACCATGTAACCGATAGCGGGGCAGGTATTGAAACCAACTCAGCGATGGAGCTGCTGAACGTTACTATCGCAAATAACGTAAAGGACTCCAGCACTAAAGGATCCGGCTTGAATACTGGTCCGGGCGTCGGACTTACAGCCAGAAATGTATTGTTTGATAATAATCTGGCAAATGGCCTGACAGTATCAGCGAACTGCGGTGCCAAGAGCGGTAATTTTGTTATTACCAGTCAGGGCGGTAATGTCTCAAGTGATGGTACATGTGATCTGAACCTTGCATTGGGTGATCAGGAAGACGCTACCATCAATCTTCTGCCACTGGCTGACAACAATGGTATAGACCTGCCTGGAACAACTTTCACTCATGCACTGCCACTTGTTAGTGCAGCAGTTGATACGGGTGTAAATACCGGTTGTCCAAACAATGACCAGCGTGGAAGTTTACGTCCATTCGATGCCAGCCTGCTGTTTACTGCATATTGTGACTCGGGTGCTTATGAGCTGTATATCGAACGTGCAGACCTGCATATCGAAAATATGACAGCGCCTTCAAAAGTGATACTGGGTGACAATGTTACGGTAGCTATTTCTGTTGATAATGGTGATCCTGCTATTACGGCAGTAGCTACGAAACTGGTTACCAATATACCAGCTGAACTGGTTTATGTCAGCGCAACACCATCTGTAGGAACATGTAGTGAAGCTTCTGGTGTTGTTACCTGTGAACTCGGTGACCTATCACCAAGTGCTATTGCAAGTGTAAGTATCGTTGCGACTGCCAACACACTGAAAAAAGGAGTGATCGTTGGTACCTCTGTTACCTCTACAACATCAGATCCCAATCCAAGCAACAACCTTGCCAGCGTAACCTTTGACATCGTCGAAGTTACTGATCTGTCGTTAACAGCTGCATCTGCTTCTCCTGCCAGCCTTAATATCGCTGGTGTATCTACCGTTTCAGTCAGTGTGCTTAATCGCGGTCCTAGTGTTGCAACGGGTGTTCAGTTAAGCGGATTGATGCCATCAATTGTGAGTTTTGTTCAGGGTGTTGGTTGTACTGAAGTTGGCGGTGTTATCACCTGTGATGTCGGTGCTCTGGCTGCTGATGCAACAGCTGACGTGGTGTTTGAAGTGAAAGCTGAATCCGCAGGAACCGCTATAGTTACTGCGACAGTTACTGCTGATCAGGTGGATTCTGATCCATCGGACAATAGTGGAAGCGTGACGATTGGTATTACAGCTGCGTCTTCTGATAGCGGCGGCGGATTCTGTTCTTATCACCCGAATGGACGTTTTGATCCTGTGCTGCCTGCACTTATCCTGATGGCGCTTGCCTTCCTGGGTTACAGAAGACTGGGTCGTGAAAGTAATCGCTAGATAGCGGGTTACATTCAGCAGGGGTGTTTCCCCACAGGATGTGCCCCTTGTAATGAGGGGCACACTTATATGGGGTGAATGGAATCATACAAGTTAAATTAATTATTGTTTATAGGGTCTGGTGTTGAAACTGGCCTGTTAAGGAGAATGGTATGAAATACAGTACGACGAATTTTATCAAATCCATGATGATAGTGGGTGTTAGTCTGGCTGTTATAGATTCAGCCAGTGCGGCGACAATTACTGTCGATACGTTTGCTGATGAAATGGCCAGTGGTGGATGTTCATTACGTGAAGCCATCATAAATGCAAATAATAATGATACCAGCGGATCGACAGATTGTGTTTCCGGTGCTGCGGGTGTTGATGAGATATTGCTGCCTGCCGGTACTTATACCTTATCGCTGGCAGGTCGTGGCGAAGATGCTGCGGCAACCGGTGACCTTGATATTACCGATGTGGATACTACCGGTAACAGTCTGGTGATAACGGGTGAGGTTGACCTGAATGGAACACCGGCAACCATTATTGATGCGGGTGGCATCGATCGTGTATTTGATATTTTTAATCCGGGTAACAAGGGTGACCTTACGCAGGGTAATCCGCCACCATTCGATGGTGTGATTGTAACATTGAATAACCTCAAAATTATTAATGGACTCGCTAACGAGACCCTGGTCGATCCGGATAATGTTGCACCAGATAATCAGGCCAACGGCGGAGCAGTTTTCAGCTGGCGCTTCAACGACCTGACCATAGATAACTGTGTGTTCGACAATAACCAGGCAGTGTGGGATGGTAAATATGAAGTGCTACCTGGTGTCGATACGATTCTGGGTACTGATGATGACATTGAAGAGCGCACGCTCTCAGGTCATGGCGGTGCCGTGTATAGTCGCGGCGCTGTGAATATTACTGGCAGTACCTTTAGCAATAATATTGCTTACACCACATTTGATGAAAATGGTGACAGCATTATTGAAGGTGAAAATGAAAAAAGCGGTAATGGCGGTGGTTTATTCATTGCTTTTACCAGCACGATTACCAACAGCACCTTTATCAACAATACGGCTAGTAATGGCGGCGGTCTAAATACGACTGGTGGCGAACCAACTATCGTACCCGGTAACATGACTATCTCTGGTAGTACCTTTAATGACAACTGGGCAGTGATGGGCGGTGGTGTTAATAATGTATCACCGCAGGTAACGTTGGATATTATCAATTCAACTTTTTCTGCCAATACCAGCACTGATATGGGCGGCGGTATTAACAGTGATGCAGCCGTACATTTGAAACATGTCACGGTAGTGGATAACAGGGTCGCCAACTCAGACCAGAATGGTGCTGGTATAAATTACTTTGGGCCAGGAGGCGGATTTTTCCTGTCTAATACTTTGTTGTCTAATAATAAGGGCAAGAGTTTAGTGCTTAACTGTGGCTGTACGGGTGGCGTTATCCTTGCCTGTTCAACGCTTGAGGTGACATCAAACGGTGGCAATATTTCAAGTGACTTCAATTGCGGCCTTGATTCAGCAAGTGGTGACCTGGAAGGACCCAATCCTAAAGTTTTGCCGCTGGCGAATAATGGCGGAGTGACTCAGACGCATGCACTGGATTATGACAGTCTGGCTATCGATGCCGGTAAAGATACCGGTTGCATCAATGCAGCTCCGGCTATCGTTATCGATCAGCGTGGTGTAACACGACCAGTGGATGGTAATGCTGATGGTTTAGTGGCCTGTGATACAGGTGCGTATGAGCGTCAGGTGGCGAATACTGATCTAGTACTTACCAGTCTTGCGCTCAGTGCACCGTCAATCACAATAGGGAGCGAAGTTACGATTACGGTTTCGGCAGGTAATACCGGACCGGATACCGCGACTTCTGCACGTGTGGATGTTGCAATACCGGATGAACTTGGATTTGTTTCAGGTGCAGTTACCGGCGGCACGGACTGTAGCTTAAGTGGCAGTGTAGTGAGTTGTGCGCTGGGCGATATGGGCGCATCGGCATCTTTCAATATCACTATTGTGGCTTCTGCACTGGATGACGGTACTGTAAGTATCGCCGCAACAGTAAGTGCTTTAGAAGTCGATCTTGATACCAGCAATAATAGTGCTCTATCCTCTCTTACTATTGATCCTACAGTAGTCGCGAGTGGATCAAGTGACGGTGGTGGTTTCTGTTCTTATCATCCAGACGGTAAACCGGATTTTGTTTTACCTGCAATACTATTTATTGCCTTAGGTTATCTGGGATGGCGTCGCCACAAAGTGTAATATAGAAACTATTATTACCTGCTTTGAAACGTCTCCCTTTAATCGAGGGGGACGTTATCTTTTTATGACCATAGATAATCTAAAAACAATGCTGGTGCCTGTATTTAAGGATGCAGGGCTGTTGAAATGCCCGCGCTGTTATCAGGATTTCAGATTTATATCTGCAGTGGTTGCCGGGCCGGTCGTGCTCTGGTTTATACATGGTTGGGTGCCTGTGTTTTCATCAGGTCTTGTTGTTACCTGGTATCTGCTGATATCAATATTAATCTGGCAACCATTGATAGAAGAGCTATTATTCCGCGGTATTATTCAGGGGCAGTTCGCTAAATATAAATGGGGACAGCCGGTGATTTTGAAATTCACAGTGGCCAATATTGCAACGTCAGTGTTGTTTGCTGGCATGCATATGTTGCACAGTTCGCCAATGTGGTCACTGATGATCTTTCTTCCTTCTTTACTATATGGTTATTTTCGGGATGAATTCAAAAGTGTGTATCCGTCGATGGTGCTGCATAGTAGTTACAATTTTATGGTGATTATCGGTCTTATACTTAACGGTAATGTGGATATGAGCTCGCTTGTCAGGTGATGCATTCAATTTTTATTTTGTTGGGCAAAAAAAGGCTTCCATAAGGAAGCCTTTTTTAATAATCGAAAAGTATTGATTATTTCATTGCATTTTGTGCAGCTGACAGCGCTACACCGGTGTTGATGTCTGCACCCATGTCATTCATTACTGCTTCTAGTGCAGACAGGCATAAGAAGATATTTTCGGCACGTGAGCTGTGACCCATCAAACCGATACGCCAAACTTTACCTGCCAGTGCGCCGAGGCCGGCACCGATTTCGAGGTTGAAATCGTTTAACAGACGAGAGCGAACTACCGCTTCATCGATACCGTCAGGAATAGTCACCGAATTAAGTTGAGGTAAACGGTATTCTTCGTCTACGACAAATGAAAGCCCCATGGCTTCAAGTCCAGCACGTAAAACTAAATGATTTTTGTAATGACGCGCGTGTGAATTTTCTAAACCTTCGTCCTGCAACATGACTAATGATTCGTGTAATGCGTATAAAGCATTAACCGGCGCAGTGTGATGATAAGCGCGTTTTGCGTTTGGCCCCCAGTAACCCATGACCAGGTTGGTGTCCAGGAACCAGCTTTGCACTTTTGTTTTACGGCTGGTGATAACTTCGATGGCGCGATCACTGAAGCTGATCGGTGAGATACCAGGTGTGCATGAAAGACATTTCTGTGAACCGGAATAGATAGCATCGATGCCCCAGTCATCCACTTTTAATTCACTGCCGCCTAAAGAGGTAACAGCGTCAACGAGCGTAAGTGCATCGTTGTCGTGAGCGATCTTGCAGAGAGTCTCAGCATCAGATCGTGCACCTGTTGATGTTTCTGCGTGAACAAAAGCAAGGAGTTTTACATCCGGGTTTGCTTTAAAAGCGTCTTCAACTTTTTGCGGATCAACTGGTTTTCCCCAGTCATCTTCCACCATGATAGGAATCGCGCCACAACGTTCAACAACTTCTTTCATGCGGCCACCAAACACACCATTCTGGCAGACGATGACTTTGTCACCGTGTTCGAGAAGATTCTGGAATGTGGCTTCCATACCTGCAGAACCGGGTGCAGATACCGGGATAGTCAGCTGGTTTTTGGTCTGAAAAGCGTACTGTAGCATGGTTTTTACTTCATCCATCATGCCAACAAAAGCTGGGTCAAGGTGTCCGATGCAAGGACGTGCCATTGCGCCGGTTACTCGCGGGTGTACATCGGAAGGACCCGGTCCCATCAATGTGCGGACAGGTGGATTGAATGAAGTAATGCTCATGGTTGTGACCTTTGTCTAATGTGTTAAAAATTGGTGAATATTTATCTGGGCGCTATTGTGCCAGATTTCGGGGTTATCGACTACTTAGAAGAAACAGGGATATACGTGCACGGCGATATTGACACTATTTTTACACTTGATTAGCGATTGATAGTCGGTCCTTTGGGTAATACGAGTATGCCGTGCCCAGGAATACCATAGTAAGGGCCTTGTTCTTTTGCTTTCTCAGGTGGGGTGTATGGCTCAACTTGTTTGTCCTTTTCACGTTTGATCGCCTCTTTTTCTGCTATTTTCTTCTCTCGTTGTTGTCTGCTTTCTTCGAGTAGCTGATTAGTATTAATATTTTCTTGATGACGGGCACGTGCTTCTTCCATGGCTTGAGCTGAAGGCGGAGGAGGGATTGCAATTTTTTCGGCGGTTTTATTATTCGTTGTTGGTGTTGGTGAATAAGTCACATTGCCGTTTTTATCGACGGACTTATAGATTGGATTGGCATTAAGATTTGCTGAGAAAGAGCTGACAAGAACAATTAATATGAGAGCAGGCTTAAATTGCATGATAAGGCTGACTTTACATTAATAGTTCTAACCAGTGAAGTACGGGTGTGGCAGTACCGCTTTGTAAGTGTAATTGGCAACCGATATTAGCTGTAACGATGACATCGTGTTCGGTTTTACTGATGTTTGTAAGTTTGTTAGATAGCAATTGTTGTGACAACGCTTTTTGAGTGATCGAGTAAGTGCCAGCAGAGCCACAACACAGATGTTTATCTTCAAAAGTGAGCACATTAAAACCGCAGCGACTTAAGATCGGCTCGATTAAGTTATTTATTTTCATGCCGTGTTGTAGCGTGCAAGGCGGATGAAAAGCGATATTCTTACTTTTAGGCATCACCTCTATATCGTTAATAAGCTTTATATCTTTATCGTTCGGCATCTTGTCGAGTTCAGCGAATACGATCTCTGCAGGATCTTTATATAATGCACTGATAGTTTTTGCTTTGTCGGCGTAGTCTTTATCGCCAGCGAGGAGTTGGTCGTACTCTTTTATTGCGACACCGCAGCCGCTGGCTGTCATGCAGATGGCTTCGATCGTTTTATTTTCTACAAGAGGCCACCAGCTATCGATATTCTTTTTGATGATCTGTTTTGCTTCATTTTCAGCATTTAAGTGATGACTTAACGAACCGCAGCAACCGCCCGCAGGAATCTGTATGCATTCGATATTTAATTTATCAAATACGATTTTCGCGGCGGTATCAGTATTGGGTTTCAAGCTTGATTGCACACAGCCCGCGACGAGTAATATTTTACGCGCATGGGTTGTTGTCTTAAACGCGATTTTTTTCTGCGCTTCTGGGATAGAGCGTTTTATTGATCCGGGCAATAAGGGTCTGAAAAGTTGCCCGGTTTTAATTATCGTAGAAAAAATCAACGGGCTGAGAAAGGTTTTACGTAACAACAGATGTAATGATTTTTGACTGATACTGCGAGATACTTTTTCGTTAACCACTGCGCGACCAATATTTAACAGATGACTGTACTGCACGCCAGAGGGACAGGTGGTTTCACAGTTTCGACAAGTCAGGCAGCGGTCAAGGTGCAGTTGAGTTTGCCGCGTGGGCTCAGCACCTTCCATAACCTGTTTGATCAAATAGATGCGACCGCGTGGGCCATCGAGTTCATCGCCTAAGAGTTGATATGTCGGGCAGGTTGCATTGCAGAAACCGCAGTGAACGCAAGAGCGCAAAATGGTCTGTGCATCTTGAGTGTTTGCGTTACTAAGAAATTGTTCACTTATATTGGTCTGCATGACGGGATATAGCTCTGTTTATAAGTCTGGATATTGTTTGCCGGGATTAAGGATGTTTTTTGGGTCAAACGCCTGTTTTAATTTTTTATGAATCTGTAATAACCCGGGTGAAAGTGGCTGGAAGATATTGCAGCTCTGTTCAGTGCTTGCGTTACTCTTGCGAAACAAAGTTGCATGACCTTCTACTTTTGCTAACGCGCTTTGAATCTTATCGCCTGCGATATCGGTTTTTAACCAGCGCAGTGCGCCACCCCATTCGTAGAGAAAATCATTCCCATTTGTATCGCTCTTAATAGCCAGGTTCTCAGTATCGGAAGCTAATGACAGTCGCCAAAGTGGTTTTTCTGTATTGAAAAAATCGTGTTGATGTTCTTTTACGGAGAGCCAATAGTCTGAAACTGATTCCATGGTGTCGCCACCGATCGTATTCATTGCAGCAGCAACGGCATTGTTAGTGCCCGACAGACGGATGCGTAAAACCGAATCGTGATAACAGGTGGCCGAGACTGGCAATGCTGTGCGTGAAAGGCCGTGTATTTTTTCTGATGCCTCTTTAAAGCTGCAACTAAAAATCTGTGTGGTTTCTTTTTCTGCTTTCGGTAATACCTTGAGTGAGACTTCAAGCAAAACACCGAGAGTGCCCATTGCGCCAGCCATGAGTCGAGAGACATCATAACCGGCAACGTTTTTCATCACTTCACCGCCGAAGGAAAGTATTTCGCCTCTGCCGTTGATTATTTTACAGCCGAGTAAAAAATCTCGCGCAGCTCCTGCATAAGCTCGGCGTGGGCCAGAAAAATTACAGGCGATGGTACCGCCAATGGTTGCAGTAGCTGAATAAGCAGGCGGTTCGAACGCTAACATCTGTCCGTTGTTTTCGAGTAGCTTTTCTATGTCAGATAATAAGGTGCCCGCGCGTGCAGTAATGACCAGCTCTGTAGGTTCGTAGTTAAGTACGCCGCTGTGACCTGATACGTTTAATGCCTGTGCAGAAATCGTGTGGCCGTAAAAGCTTTTACTACCGCCGCCAATAATTTGCAATGCCGATGTTTGTTCATAAGCGGCTTGTTTAGAAGCTGCTTGTTCAAAAGCAGATTGTATCTGTTGCTGCAATTGTTGGCTTATATCGTTATTCATAATTTTTATTTTGTCATTTCGAGCAGATGGATGACAGTGTTGGAATGTTGTTCATGTTATTTAAGATTAAAATCTTTCCAGTTCTGGAAAAGGCAATTCACCTTTGTGCACGTGCATGGCACCAAATTCGGCGCAGCGATGTAAGGTTGGTACTGCTTTTCCCGGGTTCAATAAACTCTGCGGGTCGAACGCTGCTTTCACCGCATGAAACTGTTGCAACTCAAGTGAGTTGAACTGTACACACATCTGATTAATTTTCTCCATGCCGACACCGTGCTCACCGGTTATAGTGCCGCCAACTTCAACGCATAATTCTAAAATTTTTCCACCGAACTCTTCTGTACGTTCCAGCTCGCCCGGGATGTTTGCATCATAAAGTATCAGAGGATGTAAGTTACCGTCACCTGCGTGAAAAACATTGGCGACGGGCAGATTATATTCGGCTGATAAATCTGCCATGGTTTTTAATACCAGCGGTAATTGTTTGCGCGGGATAGTGCCGTCCATACAATAGTAGTCGGGTGATAATCGTCCGACAGCGGGGAAGGCGGCTTTTCGACCTTTCCAGAAAACCAAGCGTTCTTCTTCATCTTTAGCGGTGCGTACTTCTGTCGCACCACTTTGTTTTAAAACGTCGCGAACTTTTGCTACATGCTCTGAGACTTCTTCGTTGGTACCATCGAGTTCGCAAAGTAATATTGCTTCGGCATCCAGCGGGTATCCGGCGTGAACGAAATCCTCAGCAGCGCGAATCGCAAGGCTGTCCATCATTTCTAATCCTGCGGGAATAATGCCGGCGGCGATAATGTTTCCTACGGCTTCACCTGCTTTAACGATGTCATCAAATGCGGCCAGCAATACTTGCGCGCGTTCGGGTTTAGGTAATAATTTAACGGTGACTTCAACGATGACGCCGAGCATGCCTTCAGAGCCTGTCATTAATGCAAGTAGATCGTAACCCGGGCTATCCAGTCCGCTACCGCCGATGGTTAGTAATTCACCGTCGATGGTAATGATTTTTAGTTGCTGGATGTTGTGTACGGTTAAACCGTACTTAAGGCAATGTACTCCGCCAGAATTTTCCGCCACATTACCGCCGATAGTGCAGGCGATCTGTGATGATGGATCGGGTGCGTAATAGAGACCATACTGGTCGACCGCCTGTGAGATTGCCAGGTTACGTACACCCGGTTGGACACGTGCAATGCGTCTGGTCGGATCGATATGCAGTATGTTTTTGAATTTAGCGAGGCTCAGCAGTACACCTTGTTCATGTGGCAGTGCGCCACCCGAAAGACCGGTGCCTGCGCCGCGGGCTACCACGGGTACCTTATGGCTGTGGCACAGTTTTAATACATCTTGAACCTGCTCGATGGTTTCAGGTAATGCCACCACTAGTGGTAATGCACGATATGCTGATAGCCCATCGCACTCATAAGGTTTGAGATCTTCATCACTGGATAAAACAGCATCACTGCGTACGAGTTTTTTTAAAGCTGTGATGAGCGCGGTGTCACTTATGGTTGATTCAACGTGTTCAGTGGTATGCATATCGTTATAGATTTGATCAGTATCTGTTATCGAGTTATCTGTAATTTCTTATTCACCGAGTCATTATACCGTGCTTAAGCGTCGATAAACCGTAGCAAGTGCATGCTCATCGCCGACATTGCCCGGGAAAATTACCACAGGCATATCACTGTAACGCGGGTGATCTTTCGGGCAGCGAACCACGGAACAACCGGCATGTATCTGTCCGATGACTCGTGAGGTACGAAGTGCCAGGCCATCACTCAGTACATCATTTGATGTGATGCCGCCTTTGCTGATCAAAAATCCCAGTGTTACTGGCAGTGCTTTAACTACGTCCATCAAAAAGGCGGATACTGCTTCACCAAAGTCCAGGCGTGACTGCTGGTCATCAAAGCGTAATTCAGTACGGCTAGTATATATTGCCGTGGTTACGTTTTTTGCATGGAGCTCTTCGCAGAGCGCGATGATATCGGAGAGTAACTGTGCTCGCTGGTTACTTATACGTGAGACATCAATCTCGATGCCCTGAACGCCATCTTGCTGTAATAGTTGCTCGAGTTGCTCTGTGGTTTTTTTTACATGCGAGCCTACGATAATCGCACCCGACATACCATGACGCGTATATTCACGCATTCTTTCTGCAGGAACCGGTTGTGGCGGTAGTTGCGCTAATGCAGTCAGCAGGCTGGCGGCACTGCGAAACAGATAACGTTTGCCCTTATTCGCTGCTTCGATTAACTGAAGGCAGAAGTTATTCAAGTCATCCTGTGTCTCGCCATCGACTGCACAACAAACATTGTCTTTTAATGTCAGTAAGCGCGGCAGGCAATCGCCTCGTACATCTTCTAAGGTAAAACGCTCGACCTGTGAAGCCTTGATGCGGCCATTAGTTTTTTCTTCAACGTAATCGGGCAGATAGCTGTGTGAATATGCAAACACAGAGTCCTGTGCGAATTCTGTCTTATGCACAGGCACGGCCTGACCATCAACATTCAGATAATGTGTACTGTCGATGGTGAAACGGCCGCCTTCAAAAAAAGCCGGTACCATAAAGTGTGCATCGAACGGTCCCAGTTCTTCAGCGATAACATCGGTTTCGACCGGATAATGTCCGCGCAGCGTCGAATCCGATCGACTGACCAGCAGTGGGTTTATATCAACACCTTCGTCGGCAAGTTCGGTCAGCGCGAGAGAACAATTGACGCAGACCTCGCGTGTTATCTCGGTAGCCTGAGTTGCGCTCATGCCGCGGGTATTGGTGAGGATGAAAAACAGCGGTGCTGCATCCTGCAGGCCCTGTTTCAAGGTTTCCACGTCCCAACGGGTCAGCAACAAACAGCTATGAACTGTTTGTGAGCCCGTCGGGTCATCATCTAATACGATGATTTTTGTCTGGGTCATGTTTCAACTCCCAACTTATATTGTCTGACTTTATGCCGCTTGTTTGCTGGCAAAAAAGTTTTCTATCGTTGACAGCATGGCGTCAGATGTAATGCCATTAAATGCCATGATCTCACCTGCTGTTGCGGTAGTTTCACCGCGTTTCCAGCAGAAAGTGTCACGTTGCGGTGCACGTGTTCTTAGTAGTACCGGCTCTAGCGCTGCACTTGGTCCACCACTTACGGCGAGCAGAGCATCACCATCAAATAGCGCGTTGAATGCTATGTCACTCATGAAGTTACCGTCAGGTTCCGATACGGTATCCCAGGCAACATCAGTTGGGCGATACAAACGGCGAGGATTAACCACGGCAACGATACGAACACTGTATCCCTGTCCTTCGAGCCTATCTTTGGCTTCGAATACGGGCAGGAATATCATGTCGCCTGTTACAGCAAATACGATAGTGCCTTTACTGCAAGATTTAAGTGCAACCGACTGTGTCTCATAAACAGTCACCGCACCATCCTCGAAAGCCTGTCGTGATTCATCTATCGACAAGTAAACAGGTAATGGGCTTTTCGATGCAATGATGACCATGTTTTTGTTATAGCTGGATGTCGCATATTCGTACGCTGCCTGAATTGCATTGGCATCGCAGGGGAATAACGGGTAAGAGTTACCGTTTCGCATCATCGCAGCAAAATAACTTTCGATTTCCGGGCGTTGATGCGTCCAGCCATTTCGTCCCTGTTCCAGCGCGCCGGCAGTAAACATCGAAACTATCGATGGTGTTTTACGGCGTAACTCGGCCATTGCCTGTGCAACGGTCTGCATGATAGGCCAGCCGTTGATAGCGAAAGACTCGTACGATAACCAGATAGAACGTGAACCGAACAAGGCCAAACCCGCAGAAAAACCGGCGCATGCATCTTCATTTAATGGTTCGTAACACTGACCGTCCGGCTCCTGGTTGTATAAAGGGTCCTGAGTCGGGTGACGAATCTTTAGCGCATCATTGATGTTTTTCATCGCAGAGGCTTCATTACCGTCGGCATTGGTTACGACATAACGCTCGTCCGATAAACCAACTTGAGCTACCAGTGCGCCCATTGCAGTCGCTGGAACCGCCTGTTCATTCTTATTGAAGTCGTTCATTTCCAGCGTTGGTAGTGGCGTAAACGACATATCAATCTCGGTAACAACCGTTCTTGCAGCGGGGCCGCCACCAGCGCGTGTCAAGTTGTCGCGAACTAGTTGCCACGCTTCGGGGGGCAGAGCGCGACGTTGTAGACCATCGATGATGTGCTGCTGATCTAACGTATCGGCTGGGTACAGATTATGCGATTTTGCCCCCGTTGTGTGCACACCAGTGCCTTTTAGTTGTTTGATGATAAATGCGGTCAATGTACCATTCATGGCCGATTTTGCTGCTGCATCGATGCCAGTTAATACTGCTTTGGTAAAGGCGAGTCGTTGTGTTAGCGAGAAACGACTGCTATCAACATAAGCGCCAGTCTGCTCACTGTCGTCAAAATCTTTGGCATCGATCAGTATAACTTCGTCGAAGCCGTGCCCTTTCCAGTAGGCGATCATCTGCTCGTTATCATGCAGAGAAACCATCGAATGATGCTCCTGAGAATAACCGTTCCATATCAACGTAGGAAGAAAGTTGGTTACTTCAGGGTATGCGGTGTGAAAATGCATCATCGAATTTAAAACATAAGGTTCACCCATGCCGCCATCACCGATGGTTACCGGGAATAATTTATCGCGATGCAGATAAGCCGCCGCCATTGCAAAATGTTGTCCCTGTCCCAACGGGCCAGCAGGTGCAAGCAAACCTGGGATAGCGCCAGAGAGATGACCTAGCAGGCCATCCTTTTCACGAAAACGCTGCATCATATCGTCCATGTTGTTGATGCCCATGTCTTCCAGTGAGCTATCGAGGAACATCGATGAATAAAATCCGGGAGCGTGATGCCCCACTTCTGTGATGATGTTGGTATGCCCCAGCATCATTAATGACGCATGCGCTTCTGCACTAGAAGCAAAACCACCCGGGTGACCACTGCCTTTAGAGCCAGTAACCTGTAGAGTGAGATAACGCAAAGCGTCGGCTGCCAGTAGAGTTTGGTATACGCTGCTGTCATCATTACTGTTGCTGATTGCGTTCTGGCCTTCAGCGATGACTGCCTGTGCTGCATGGTTGTCGTAATCAGGCCATTTTTCACCGAAGTGCTGGATGCCCTGACAAAAAGCGGGAATAGTGTTTTCGTTAGTATTGCTCATCAGTTTGTCCTCGTTGCTTTGATATTAATTACAAACTATTTCACAATGCAATTAAGATTTCGCATTATGAAATATTAGTGATAAATGAAAAGCGGTGGAAAATAATCACCGCTACAATCTGTTTATCGCTTGAATTTGTTGCTTGTGTTAACCTTAGCTTATCGGATATAATTTTGCAATACACAATCGTTTTCATAATGCGAAACACAATATGTCATCAATACAAGTAATCGACCGGAGTGTCAGTCTGCTCGACGCTATAAGTCAGCATGATAAACCGATCAGTTTGAAAATTTTATCAGCAGATACCGGGCTTCACCCTTCGACCGCTTTTCGAATTCTCGGCGCATTAATAGAAGCGGGGTTTGTAGAAAAAGACTCCGCTGGTCACTATCTGTTAGGTAAAAAGCTGGTTCGACTGGCGGCTAAGGTAAAGCGTGGTGTTGATCTGCGCGAACAGGCCATAGATATTATGGAATCTTTGCGTGATGCCATAGGTGAAACCGTTAACCTCACTGTTCGCGAAGGTGATGAAGTTGTCTATATAGAGCGTGTGACACCGAATCGGATGATGCGTGTTGAACAGGTTATCGGCAGTCGGGCTCCATTGCATGTCACCGCAGTCGGTAAATTGATGCTTGCAGAATTAGGTGAGCATTTTATCCATGCGTATTGTGAGCGCTCCGGTTTGAAATCTTATACTTCGCATACGGTATCCACGGAAAAAGATTTACTGAACCTTGTTCATCAGGCAAGTCGCCAGGGGTTTGCTTACGATAATGAGGAGGCAGAAGAAGGTGTCGGTTGTATCGGCGTGCTTATTACTGATCGGACTAAGAGCGTCGTAGCAGGCTTATCCATTTCGGCACCGATTGAGCGCCGTAAAGAAGAATGGGTAACACTGGTAAAGGATGCTGGTAGAAAAATTTCAGAACGTCTGTAAATAATTATCATCACTCGGTTAGATTCAATAATAAATACGCAACATTTTTTTTGAACTGTTTCCAGTAATTCACGTTCATAGATCTACAGGTCTATGGTGATGACAAGTTGTTTTATTTTGGCATCGGTTTACTTGAGTGCATGCTAGAATCCGATTACAAAATATTAATTTAATCTATAGGTAAAGTACCATATGCTACGTAAGGCACTGATAATAACAGCACTACTCATTCCGTTTAATAATGTTTCAGCCGGCGCAATCGATTTTCGAGTAGGAGAAAATATGGCTGAACTTACTTTTTTTACACAAAATGC
>CAJXZZ010000062.1 GCA_913065105.1 uncultured Gammaproteobacteria bacterium
TAGTGGAGACCGAGAACGTGTGTGCTCACATCAGTACCTATGACGTCAGTGAGGTCGCTGGTAATCCTGCAGTGCAAGAAACTCGTACGGTAAACGTGCTTGAAGTACCAGTAGCGAACGCTTCACCCGCAGATACAGCGACGATAAATAGTGCTGAACCCATCGTTATTTCTTTTACTATAGCTATGGAGCCAGCAACACTGGTTTTGACTGGCACACTGGCAGATGAGGATGATGGCGGCATCTGGTCAAGCAATATCAATTCTAATGACACCCTGACCATCAACCCCAGCGGTGTATGGACTGGAGGTGCGCATACACTGAATATTGATGTCGATGCGAGCAATGGCATTTCGCTGCCTACATTGACGCTTAATTACACCATTACACCGTAGATGACAATGCGCCGACGATAACGTTGTTAGGTACGGATCCGACTGATATTGCATTTGGTGTGGCGTATGTCGATGCGGGCGCTACTGCGGCGGATGATGTCGATGGTGATATTACCGGCAGCATTGTGGTGGATACCAATACCGTGGGACCTCACACCATTACCTATGACGTCAGTGATGCCGCAGGCCATCCGGCCGTACAGGTAACACGTACGGTAAATGTTCTTCCTTTATAATAAGGTTGTTTTGTTTGCAGGTAAACGGTTACAACTTGCTGATATGTGAGATTGAGTCAAGTTAGATATGTGTGGTTTATGTGGTGAGTTAAGGTTTGATGGTTCTGCACCAGAGCAAAATGTTATCGAGTAAATGAAATAAATTTTGATTCACAGAAACAAACAATTTATTACCCTGTTCGCTGCGCTAGTTATTTCACTGGTGCAGTTTGGCGCGTTGCTGCATGCGACAGAACACCCGTTTCATCAGGAAGATATGTTATGCATTTCCCTGCAAAGTGCTGAGCAGGAGAAATACTTTTTTTATGCCGTTCCTTTTTCACTATATAACGATATTTTTATCAGTGATGTTGCAACTCCTTTACCAGAGAATGTTTTTCCTTCTCTCTATTCCAGCTATTCATCAAGAGCGCCGCCAGTAACCACCGTTTAATATTTGTTCTCATCGTGAATGTGGTTTCATGATGATTTTTTTAAATAAGTTATCGGTAGATATTGATGAAAATCTCATTTTTACAAAGTTCAGTTATCTGTGTGTTGTGCGCTCAGTCAATAGTGGCAGCAGGTGCGACTGATGAAGAGTTAAACAAACAACTGGAGACGTTGGAACAGCGACTGGTAGCTGTTGAAAAGCAGGCAGAAGACAACAGTGAAAATGCTTTATCTGTGAAACAGTCGGCGCATCAGGCAAGCAGCAATAGTTTTAATCCTGCTATCAGTGTGATTCTCGAGGGTGTTTACGCCAGTTACAAAAACGACCCAGAGAATTATGAGCTGCCAGGTTATGCTCTGGGTGGTGAAGCCGGACTTGCACCTGAAGGTTTTTCACTGGGACATTCAGAAATCATTTTAAGCAATAATATAGACGATAAGTTTTATGGTCAGTTTACGCTGGCGATCGCTGATCATGACGGCGAAACGGTGGTCGAACTGGAAGAGGCATTTTTTGAAACGTTGTCACTGGGGTACGGGTTCACCGTGCGCGGCGGGCGTTTTTATTCTGGTATTGGCTATCTCAACCAGCAGCACCAGCATGCCTGGGATTTTTACGATGCGCCGTTAATCTATCGAGGTCTGTTCGGTGAGCAGTATCTTGATGATGGCTTGCGAATGTCCTATGTGGCTCCCACCGATCTGTACCTCGAACTGGGTACTGAAGTCTTTGCGGGTGGAAAATATCCGGCAGGTGGCAAACATAGTGGTACTGGTAGCTGGACCGCATTTTTAAATGTAGGCGGCGATGTCGGCGTCAGCCATAGCTGGCAAAGCGGTGTCAGTTACTGGTCAGCAGATAATATCGAACGTGAATATGGCGGCCATGACCATGGCGGTGTTGGCGAAGTACCGTTGTTTGAAGGCGATAGTGATATCGTCGGTTTTAATGCCGTTTACAAGTGGGCACCGAATGGTAATTATCTTGATCAGAACGTAAAGCTGCAATTTGAATATTTCAGTCGTGATGAACAAGGTGCCCTGACATTATTAAACAGCAGTCCGTTAGAAACCAGTACGCTAAATAGCCGGCAGGATGGCTGGTATGCGCAGGCGGTATGGCAGTTTGTACGCACATGGAGTGTTGGTGTTCGTTATGACATGGTAGATAGCGATAATACGGGTTCTGATGACTCGGTGCTCGGTGAAGCCGGTTTGCTAACAGCAGGGCATATGCCCGAACGTGCCAGCCTCATGGCGGAATGGATGCCGAGTGAATACAGCCGTATCCGTGTGCAATATAACCGTGATGATTCTTATCAGAAAACGGATGACCAGGTGTATCTGCAATACACGTTTTCGATGGGCGCACATGGTGCACATCAGTACTAGAGGATACCAGCGATGAAATTTCATAATGGAAAATATTATAATCGGATAGTTTTTGTGCTGCTGTTGATCGCGGTGTCGGACGTGCACGCGAACCTCAATGTGTTTGCCTGCGAACCGGAATGGGCAGCGATGGCAAAAGAGCTCGGTGGTGACAGGCTGACCATTTACAGTGCGACTACGTCAATGCAGGATCCGCATCACATACAGGCAAGGCCGAGTCTGATCGCCAAGGCAAGAAGTGCGGATCTACTGGTCTGCTCAGGGGCAGAACTTGAAACCGGCTGGTTGCCTCTGTTGCTGCGTAAATCGGGTAACGCAAATATCCAGCAAAACCAGCCGGGTAATTTTGCAGCGGCAGATCATGTTGAAAAGCATGATGTGCCGAAGACGCTGGATCGCAGTATGGGAGATGTGCACGCGGAAGGTAATCCGCACATTCATACCAGCCCTGAGAATATCCTGCTGGTTGCAGCAGCACTCAGTAAACGGCTCAGTGAGATTGATGTCGATAATGAGGAATATTATTCAACACGTTATAGTGTGTTCGAGAGTCAATGGAAAGTTTTGATGGCGAAGTGGAAGCAGCAAGTCAAAGTTTTGCAGGGGGTGAACATCGTTACGCATCATAATTACTGGACATATCTGAACCGCTGGATCGGTCTGAATGTGCTTGCAACGCTAGAGCCGATCCCAGGTGTTTCACCAAGCAGCAGTTATCTGGCGAAGTTAAAAAAACAGCTAAGTCAGCAAGAAATAAAAATGATCATCCATGTTTCCTATGTCAGTGACCGGCCTTCGCAATGGTTGTCAGAACAGACCGGTGCGCCTGTAATCGCCTTGCCGGCAACGGTTGATTACCAGGATGGGCAGACTTTATCGTTATGGTTTGATGGTGTGATTCAGCAACTAGTGAGTGTGAAAAGATGAACCTGGATAACATGCTTGACGGTCTGGATCTAACCATACTGGCGCCGGCTTTTCTGGCCGGTCTTATCGTACTGCTGACGCACATACCGCTGGGTCGGGAAGTGCTCAAACGCGGCATCATATTTATTGACCTGGCGATCGCACAGATTGCCGGTTTAGGTGTCATCGTTGCGTTTCAATTTGGCTGGGATATGCATGGCGCAGAAGCACAGTTCGCAGCAGTTTTAAGTGCATTAACCGGTGCCTGGCTGCTGCATTCTATCGAGAAAAAAGCCGGCCAGCATCTTGAAGCATTGATCGGCGTCAGTTTCATACTGGCAGCGACAGCGAGTGTATTATTGCTGGCAAATAATCCACATGGTGGTGAGCATCTAAAAGAATTGCTGGTTGGTCAGATATTATGGGCGGACTGGTCACAGATTATAAATGCCGCAGTGATCTCTGTAGTCGTTGTGTTCATCTGGTTTAAATATAAAAATAAAATTGGCAATATTGGTTTTTATATACTGTTTGCCATATCGATAACATTGTCAGTGCAGCTGATCGGTGTCTACCTGGTATTTACCAGTTTGATCGTGCCGGCATTAGCTGCCGCTAAATACCAGACTAAACCCGCTCTAATGCTTGCCGGTATTATAGGTGTCACGGGTTACCTGAGTGGCTTGATCGTCTCTGCTCTGTTTGATTTGCCGAGTGGTGCGGTGATCGTATGGTGCCTGGCTATTTCGGCATTAGTAGTACCAGTGGTATTATCGAGTTTCTTTGTCACTACAGATAATAGAAGTTAAAAAGTATGTGCGGATTATGCGGTGAGTTAAGGTTCGATGGGTCTGTGCTAGATAAGAAGGTTATCGAGCGCATGAAAGAAAAGTTACAGAAACGCGGACCTGATTCTGAAGGCTCTTATGTTAATGCACCGATTGCGCTTGGGCATCAAAGACTGGCAATTATTGATCTGACCAATAAAGCGGCACAGCCGATGATGGATCAACAGGCGGGTGTAGCATTAGTCTTTAACGGCACAATTTATAATTACCCTGAATTGCGCAAGGAGCTGCAGGCTTTAGGTCACCACTTTAAATCCACCGGCGATACCGAAGTTATCCTGCGCTCATATATCGAGTGGAGCGAAAACTGCGTTGCTCGCCTGCAGGGGATGTTTGCTTTTGCTATATGGGATGATAAGAAACAGTCATTGTTAATGGCGCGTGATCGTTCAGGTATTAAACCTTTATATTTTTCTCAAACCCCGCAGCGTTTATTATTCGCTTCAAACACGCAGGCGTTAATCCATGCCGACGACAAGATCGATACATCAATAGATGCGAATGCAATGCATAACCTGTTTACCCTGCACGCGGTCGTGCCAGCACCGCGCACCATAGTTAAAGGTATACGAAAAGTTAAACCCGCGCATTACATGCTGATAGATAACAAGGGCCGCGTAGAGGAAAAACGTTACTGGACATTAACGGCAAAACGTCCAGACAAAAAAATGACAGAGCAGGACTGGATAACGGCAACACATGATGAGTTACGACGTGCCGTAGAAAAACGCGTAAAGATTGCTGATGTGCCTGTCGGTGTGTTGTTATCTGGTGGTATTGATTCCAGTCTGCTAGTCGGTCTGTTGGCAGAGGCAGGCCAAAAAGGGTTGAAGACTTTTTCAGTGGGTTTTGAAGATGCGCCCGAAGAAAAAGGCAACGAGTTTGAGTACTCTGATGCCGTAGCAAAAATGTTTGCTACCGAGCATCACCAGTTAATGGTGCCAAACAATCAGGTGTTGCCTCGATTGCCGGAAGCTTTTGCGAATATGGCGGAGCCTATGTTTGGTCAGGATGCGGTGGCGTTTTATCTATTATCAGAAGTGGTTTCCAAAGAAGTGAAGGTGGTGCAGAGCGGTCAGGGTGCGGACGAGGTGTTCGGCGGTTACTTCTGGTATCCGCGAATGCATCATTCTATCAAGCCGGGCATTAAGCGGTTTTCGGATGAATACTTTGATCGTGATCATGACGAGTACCTGGAAACCGTCGATAAACGTTTTCATACCGATGATGTCACTTCGGAGTTAATGCAGGATTTACTCGATGAAGTCGAAGCGGATGAGTATCTGGATCGCGTTTTAGCCGCAGATGTTACCACCTTGATTGTTGATGACCCGGTCAAACGCGTTGATAACATGACTATGGCCTGGGGCCTGGAAGCGCGTGTGCCTTTTCTTGATACGCAGCTGATCGAACTGGCCGCTTCAATGCCACCGGAAATGAAACTGCCTAATGGTGGTAAACATGTATTAAAAGAACTGTCGCGCGGCTTCTTACCAGACAGTGTAGTTAATCGCAGTAAAGCCTATTTTCCAATGCCTGCATTAAAATATGTTCGTGGTGAATTCCTTGAATTTATGAAAGAGATATTATTATCAGATGGCGCCAAACAGCGTGGTTTATATAATGCGGCTTATGTTGAAAAATTACTGAAAAAACCGGAAGATTATTTAACAAGATTGCAGGGCAGCAAACTGTGGCATCTGGCGGCGCTGGAATTATGGTGGCAACAAAATATAGAGAAGTAGCTGTTGGTTCTTAGTTAGTAGTTTTTTAGCTGCCAACTGTATGCAAACGCTTGTATTTGTTTAATTAAACCCCATATTCTATTTCACCCAGCATTCGTTAGGGTTAATTTTTAACGACTCAAGGTATAATTTCTCCACTAATTAAGAAAGTAGGTATTGGAAATGGCTGACGTTTTAGAAAGAATTGATGAGCAGGTTAAAGGCAATAAGGTAATGATCTATATGAAAGGCACGCCGCAATTTCCGCAGTGTGGATTTTCAGGCCGTACCGTCGAAGCATTGAAACAGGTTGGTCAGGAATTTGCCTATTGTAATGTACTGGCAGACCCAGAAATTTTTCAGAATTTACCACGTTATGCTGACTGGCCAACCTTTCCACAGGTTTACGTCGATGGTGAATTAATCGGTGGCTGTGATATCACAATGGAAATGTTTGAAAATGGCGACCTGAAAAAAATGATCGATGAAGCATCTGCTGGATAACTGCTAATTA
This sequence comes from uncultured Gammaproteobacteria bacterium, assembly GCA_913065105.1. Lineage (GTDB taxonomy): Bacteria > Pseudomonadota > Gammaproteobacteria > SZUA-229 > SZUA-229. Next base: position 6,448 of record CAJXZZ010000062.1, read on the forward strand.
TCAGCCAATAAAAAAGCCACTCCATGAGAGTGGCTTTTTTATTATGAAAACAGGGTTCAGATAGTGTATGTATATCTGTATTTAGTTATCAGTAAGCAATGTTTAACGTCTCATCACCACAAACTGTCTCTAATTTTTCACCCGCCTTTTTTAACATCTCATCTGCAGAAATAATAGCTTCATCACCACTGTAATAATGCACACCGATACAACCGGACATAGCTAAATTTCCGGCGGTGGTTTTATAAGGGCGGTTGTTAATCGTGTTGAGTATGCGTTCGATCGCAGAGGGTTTGTAATTTTTGGTTTTCGTGTGATGCATGATGATGCCGAAATTATTATCATCTAATCTTGCAACAGTGTCTGTGGGTCTGACTGCTCGGCGTAAACGTCGATGCTGGCTAATCAGTATTTCGTTAGTAATGAACTCACCATGGGCGGCTTTAATGGCCCCTAATTCACGTAATTTAATGATTGCGAGGCATACACCACCACGTCGTGTAGAAGCTTCCAGTAAATGCGACTTCAGATTTTTTAATAAAAATGTCTGGTTGACGGCACCGGTGAGTTCGTCGACCAAGGCCATTTTTTCCAGATTCTGGATAGTTTGTTGTAACTGGCGAGAGGTCTCAAGTAAGTCATTTTGTAAAGCGGCAACACGCGCTGCGGCATTAACCCGAGCTGCAAGTTCATGTGGATTAGGGGGCTTGCATAAGTAGTCATCAACACCATGGTCGAAAGCTTTGACCAGATATTCAACGCCATCGTGTGCGGTAAACAGGATAACGGCGGTATATGTGCCTTTCTCTTCATCGCGCTGCCTGATGAGCTGGGTGAGTTCCAGCCCGTCCATTTCGGGCATCATCCAGTCTGCCAGTACGACATCTGCAGGTTTTTGTTCGATCATGTTCAATGCTTCGGTAGCACTATCAGCCATGCGAACACCGTTGTAGCCTGCTTTCTTTAATGCAGTTTTAACGACGATGCGGCTAAATTGCAGGTCATCGACGATGATTATGGAGAGATCTTTGCTGCTCATGAAAAAGGTTGTATATCCTTATTGGGGTTGAAGAATTTGTAAATAGATACGTTAGCGCAACTATAGCGAAAATCTCGTAAAATTTCTTTATTTTTTTTATAGTGAATAAAAGCATTTAAAACAGATAAGTTGCTAATTATCAGTCACTTGAATCACTCCATACTGGGCCAGAAGCCTCCGCCCAGCGGTTGACGATGATGCAGAATAGCTCGGCTGTTTGTTTTGCATCGTATAAAGCCGTATGTGCTGCATCACTGTCCCAGCTAAGTCCGGCAGCCTGCGCGGCGCGTGATAATACAGTTTGCCCGTAGGCGAGGCCGGCCAGGCTGACGGTATCAAAGGTGCTGAAAGGATGAAACGGATTACGAGATATTTTATTGCGCTCTGCGGCAGAAAATATAAAGTTATGATCCATCGTGGTATTGTGGCCGATCATAACCGCGCGTTTGCATTTAGAGGGTTTCATTTCTTTATGAATGAAACGAAATAATTCGCGAACAGCCGTTTCTTCATCTTTCGCTACGGCGACACGAAAAGGATGATACGGGTCGATACCATTAACTTCCATTGAAGCTGGCTCCATATTAGAACCTTCAAATGGATGGATATGGCACTGATATTCGTTGTTCGTGCTCATCATGCCGTTTTCGTCGATTTTCAAGGTGACGGCACCGATCTCTAGCAAGGCATCTTTTTTCTCATCAAAACCACCGGTTTCTACATCGATTACTACGGGGTAAAAACCGCGAAATCGGCGGGCCATTAATTTAAGTTGGTCATCACTCATGATAATTAGGTGTGGTTGCGTGTTGGTTATTGCGAGTCTGTCGGAGAGTTTTCAATGACTATTGCCGGCAAGTTTCCAGTTGAGGGTCTGTCCTGCTAGAAATGGTACCAGTGTTTCAGTGCCCAGCGAATATTCTTCTGGAATCTGCCAGTCTTCTTTTATTAGTGTAATCGTCTTGTTGTTACGCGGTAAGCCATAAAAGTCCGGCCCATTAAAACTGGCAAAGGACTCCAGTTTATCCAGTGCATTTTGCTGATCAAAAATTGAAGTGTAGATTTCAATAGCGGCATGTGCAGAAAATATACCCGCACAACCGCATGCACTTTCTTTTTTAGTTTTAGCATGTGGGGCGCTGTCTGTGCCTAAGAAGAACTTATTGCTGCCAGAACGAATAATTTCTAACAATGCCTGTTGATGGCTGTCACGTTTTAATACCGGCAGGCAGTAGTTATGCGGTTGCAGTCCGCCCTGGAACATGGCATTGCGGTTAAATAATAAATGATGCGGCGTGATGGTGGCGGCGATATGGTCACCTGATTGCAGTACAAAATCAGCCGCTTCTTTGGTGGTGATGTGCTCGAACACTATCTTTAATTCAGGGAAACGATGCATTAGTGGTTGCAGCGTTGTTTCGATGAATACCTTCTCACGATCAAAAATATCGACCAGTGGGTCGGTGACTTCACCATGAATTAACAGGGGCAGACCTGCTTTTTGCATTTCTTCCAGTGCATCATCACAAAGACGGATATCGGTGACACCTGCATCAGAGTTTGTTGTTGCGCCAGCAGGGTAAAGTTTCAGTGCTTTGATAAAACAACTTTTACGTGCCGCAATGATTTCATCGGGTGACGTGTTGTCCGTCAGATACAGGGTCATCAATGGCTCAAAATCGGTGCCGTCAACCGCAGCAAGAATCTGATCAAGGTATTCTACGGCCTGCACCACGGTAGTTACCGGTGGGTTTAGATTAGGCATGATGATGGCACGGGCAAACTGTCTGGCGGTAAATAACGCAACACTGTTTAAAGCGTCGCCATCGCGCAGGTGTAAGTGCCAGTCGTCAGGCTGTGTGATGGTGATCTGTGAGCTTGTCATATTAACTATCCGAGCATGTTGCGTGGAGCATCTTTTTATTTATAGCGGCGTTAAAAATAGTCTCAAATTGCGGGGTCACGCAGTGGCAAACTTTGTGTAAACTGTGCTTTCCCGACGATCCTTGCTTTGTTATAACTAAAAATCTGCATCGTGCAAAGCACTCGTCCTATATTATGCCCTAAGTTGAGATGTCTGACCTTCAAAAATTGTTGTCTTTGTTGATTTTAAAGTCTGCGCCACAGGATTTGCGGTATTCGCCACCATTGATGCTGCAGTTGGTGCTGGCGTATATCGTATCTGGCATCGTTGTGCTGCAAACAACATTAAGCCCCGATGATATGTTCAGCGGGTTATTACTGGGTCTGTTAATACAATTTTTGTTTACTTACTCGGTATTGAAGGCATTAGATAAAAGTCCGAGATTCGTACAGACATTCTGTGCAATTTTGGGCGCAGGTGTTTTATTTAATTTATTATCATGGCCGGTGTTTTCGTTGCTTTCCGAAGAAACCACAAGCGAAGCGATGAAATCAGCAATGTCGTTAATGTTTTTATTGATCATCAGTTGGGAAGTATTAGTAAAAGCGCATATTTTTAAACACGCGTTAGAGATGCGAATGTTTAGTGCACTGGCGTTATCGTTTTCATTGTTTTTTATTTCGATTGCGTTGTCGCAGTTATTGTTTCCTGGTAATGGGTCCAGTTAAAGGGGTATTTAGTTGAAAATTCATATCTTAGGAATTTGCGGCACATTCATGGGCGGTATCGCGGTACTGGCTAAACAGGCGGGCCATGATGTCAGTGGCTGCGATGCAAATGTTTATCCGCCAATGAGTACGCAGCTGGAAGAGCAGGGTATCCGCTTGTGTGAAGGTTTTTTTGCGGATGATATCCCCGATGATGTCGATGAAGTGGTTATTGGTAATGCCATGTCTCGTGGTAATGAAGCGGTTGAATATGTCTTAAACAGGAATATCCCCTATTCATCTGGACCAGAATGGTTATCGAAACATGTATTAAACCAGCGCTGGGTTCTGGCCGTGGCGGGCACGCATGGTAAAACGACAACCTCCAGCATGCTTGCATGGATGTTGCAGTATGCTGGCTTGAATCCAGGCTTTTTAATCGGTGGTATTCCGGCTAACTTTGGACTGTCTGCACGAATTGGTGATGATCCATTTTTTGTGGTTGAAGCCGATGAATATGATACTGCATTTTTTGATAAGCGTTCCAAATTTATTCATTACCATCCAAGAACCGCCGTGTTAAATAATCTTGAATTTGATCATGCTGATATCTTTGATAATCTGGATGCGATCAAAAAACAGTTCCACCATTTTGTGCGTACTATTCCGGGTGATGGTTTAATTGTTAAAAACGGTGAAGATGAAAATATAGATGATGTCATCAAGCAGGGGTGCTGGTCACAAGTGGCAGCGTTTCATCGATCTCATCAAACTGACCATAATGATGATGACTGGTCCATTGGTAAAACCAGTGAAGATGGCAAAAATTTTGAAGTACTGTTAGATGGTAAAACGGTTGCCAGTGTTAACTGGTCATTGCATGGTTTACATAATCGAATGAATGCACTGGCGGCAATTGCCGCAGCGCAACATGCGGGTGTGCCGGTAGAGCTTTCCTGTGAAGCACTCAAGCAATTTAAAGGCATAAAACGCCGTCTTGAAGTTAGAGGTGTGGTTAATGAGATAACGGTCTATGATGATTTTGCACATCACCCTACAGCCATCGAAGGGACGCTGGCTGCAATGAAAGAGGTGCAGGGCAAGGGTAAACTGTTTGCCGTGTTAGAGCCGCGTTCAAATACCATGCGCATGGGTGTACATAAAGAGAGTCTAAGTGATTCCTGGCAGCAGGCTGATGAAGTTTGCCTGTATCAGCCTGAAGGGTTGGACTGGAATCTCGCAGATGTTGTTACGCAATCGAAAATACCCGCAATAATATTTTCGACAACAGACGATATAATTAATCATCTGGTTTCAAATGCATCGGCAGGTGATCATATTTTAGTAATGAGTAACGGTGGTTTTGAAGGCATACACCAACGCTTGCTGGATGCATTAACAAAAAATAGATAGTGAATTTGTCATTTATAAATTATGAATAACGCAAATCAAATCATCTCCCTGGCAATAACTGGCGCTTCCGGCGTACAGTACGGTTTTCGTCTGCTAGAGATATTGTTGCAGAAAAATAACACGGTTTATCTGATGGTGAGTAAGGCGGCGCAAGTGGTTATTGGTATGGAAACAGATATAGCCCTGCCGGGTCGTAGTAAAGATATGCAGAAGTTTCTGACTGAAAAATATAATTGCGGAAAAGAACAGCTACACGTATTTGGCGAAGATGAATGGACCGCGCCGACAGCGAGTGGTGGCGGTCTGGTTGATGCTATGGTGGTGTGCCCCTGTTCGATGGGCGCGTTGTCAGCGATCGCTACGGGTGCAAGTAATAACTTGATAGAACGTTCGGCGGATGTCATGTTGAAAGAACGTCGAAAATTAATACTGGTGCCAAGAGAAACCCCGTACTCAGATATTCATCTGGAGAATATGTTGAAGCTGTCTCGGATGGGTACGGTAATGTTATGCGCTAACCCAGGTTTTTATAATAAAGCAGAAACGGTGAGTGATTTAATTGATTTTGTTGTTGCCAAGATTTTAGATCAGTTAGATATAAAGCATCAGCTGCAGCCTCGTTGGGGCGAATAGGTTTTCATTTTTTCGATGTCTAATTTTTGGCAGGTGAAAACCTTGGATCAGATGAGTCATGACGAATGGGAATCGTTATGTGATGGCTGTGCTCTCTGTTGCCTGGTGAAGATTGAAGATGAAGAGACGGGTGAGGTGTTTAATACCACAGTAAGTTGCCGTTTGCTCGATGTTGAAAGTTGCCGATGCACTGATTATGAGCAGCGTTTAATGAAAGTCCCCATGTGTATGAAGTTAACCTTAAATGATCTTCCGCAGATGACCTGGTTGCCTGAGACCTGTGCATATAAACGATTATATGCCGGATTGTCTTTACCTGAATGGCACCCGTTGCTAACAAAAGATAATACTTCAGTTCATGAAGCAGGTATCTCGGTAAAGTGGTTCGCGCAATCAGAAGAGTATGTCCATCCTGAACAATTACAAGATTTTGTAATATTACCTGACGAATAATACATCCATAAAAATGCAGCAATAAAGTATGACCGTAAAAAAGTTATTAAAAACACATTACAAATTAAATCATTCTGAAAACATGAAAGTGGCCTCACATGTGCAGCGTGATACTAAAGAATGGGTGCTTAATACGATCCTCATCGAAGGTTATGATGTGCCGTTTAAATATAAACGCAAAAAGAAATATAAAAATATACAGGGTCAGCGGGTGAATCTAACGTATTACCCAGTCACAGAATCTGTCGCTGGGATAGATATGGAGGTAATGAAAGTGGTAAGAATAAAGATAGCATAGGTCTTTATTTTCATTTAAAAAATATGCCGCATCCTGGCTAACAGTCAAACCACTCGTTTATGTTTCGTGGTTATTCGGGATTGGTGCATACCCGGTTTCGGCCTGTCTGTTTTGCGTTATAAAGACGTGAATCAGCAATATTAAACATTTCGTCAAATGTCATTGTGCTGTCGTCTTTTTTAGCCACGCCGAGACTGACCGTTATTTTAAATTCATGCTCATCTGCGTGAAACTTAATTTTAGCAATATTCTTTCTTATTCTTTCGGCAATTACGTTAGCTTTATCGATCGTTGTTTGCGGTAATAGAACAGTGAACTCTTCTCCACCCCAGCGTGCTAATACATCACCTTTACGCACAGCATCATTTAGAACTTTAGCCGTTTGTTTTAATACGGTGTCACCAATGGTGTGACCGTAGTTATCGTTGATTGACTTGAATTGATCAATGTCCAGTAAAATAATGCATAGTGGCTGGTCATGTTGAACGGCGTTTTGCCAGATGGACAAACTGGACTCACCGAATGCTCGCCTGTTTTCTAGATTAGTTAACAGGTCGATTCTTGCCAGTTGCTGCGCCTGTAGTGTTTCTCTTTGTGCGCGACGTATCTGTTCTGCGAGTGCAAGGGAAAGTAATAAAGCATCAATCGAAATAGCAATTTCAGCGGCGCGGTAAGTCAGCGTTGTATATGGGATGATCGCCCATACGGCCATTGCTGTTATCGCAGTGCCGAATAAGGTGGCGATGGTCGCGACCAGGTAGAATATTGCATCACGATGCCCCTGGTGGAAACTGATAATAGCGGCGTAAAAAGTGAACACTGAAAAAAACATGACAAATGCGATGGCAGTGGCCACGGATTCTGTTTGCATTTTTGTCAATATGAATATGATTTGCAGCATCCAGAATAAAACGCAGAAGACGATGGTTTTGTAATACAGCCGCGGGAACAGGCCTCGTATATTTAGAAACGAAAAAGCGAAAGCGATGCCGCTGGTCGAAAACAATGTGATCGAGATCGGGTTGACCCAGGTTTGTAACCAGACAGAGTCTGACCAAAAAAATGCGAAACCATGCCCCGTGTAAGAAGCGTTCATTAGCAGGAACATTGATAGATAGATCACATAATAAAGATAACGTGATTGATGTATTGATAAATACAGAAACAGGTTGTAAAGCAGTAGTGCAATAATAAGGCCGTAAAGTAGACCATAACTATAACCATTACTTACATCACGTGCGGATGCGGTCTCCAGGTCGCCGAAGAAGATGGGTAAAACCATGGGGTCAGGTGTTGCCGCGCGAATGAATATCTGGGTTTGCCCGGGCGGGTAATCATTATCAAAAACAAAGAAGCGGTGATTGATTGTCCTGTCTTTAAAAGTAAACTGGTCGCCAGATTTTTGCTGGTTTATAACAGAACCGTTATTGACTGCATAAAATTCAATAAGATCCAGCCATGAGGTTTCAACAACTATTCGTCGTTTAACACTGTGCGTGTTTTCGTTTATGACGTTAAAACTTATCCATTGTGGGTTTGAGCCAATGCCTGTGGTTAGTACAGGTTTGTTCCACTTTAAAAATTGATCGGATTCATAAGCCTGTATGACATCGCTGATGCTGAGTGTTTTCTCTTCTTCGCCAAGATAAACAATGTGTTTACCAATGGCATTATAATTTACATCAGTGGTTATTGGTTCAGCGGTATCTGCGTATAAATGTGTATGGCTAAATAGGCAAACTATAAGCAATAAGGCCTGAGCAAAATTGTGCTGCATATTATTTATATCGTACTTATTGACGTTAGAAGTGACTGGGGAAATTGAATTAACTACGGTTTTTAAATTGTTATATCTATCGCCGCACTTAATTCATATTGATTAGTATAGTTATTAAAGGCGGAAATTTAAAAAAATCATAAAAAAAGGTTACTTGAAATGGATCAAGTAACCTCTTTATAGGGTGCTGGTTTATCTTAGGCGCTGGTTACATCAACCGCCTGTAGTCCTTTGTCACCATCGGTAACAGAGAAGATAACTGCCTGTCCTTCACCTAATGAGCGGTGCCCTTTACCTTGAATTGAACGGAAATGTACGAAAACATCTTCGCCGTTTTCACGGGTAATAAATCCAAATCCTTTGGCGGCGTTAAACCATTTAACCGTGCCGCGTTCCTGATCACCAGATATTTCCACATTCGAATAGGTGGATCTTGATGAAGCGAATTTTACTGAAAGAATAGAAGCAATAAGAATGCTAACAAAAGAAACAGCCCAAAGTTTAGCGTAAGCAGGGGTTAATAAAAGTGAAAAGCTTTCGCTAATACTTGCAGCAGCATGTGCCTGAATGCTAATAACTGATGCAATGGTTGATACTATAAGACTTATTATTAATATTTTAAAAAATGACATTTAGAAACTCCGAAAAAGGTGTAAAAGATGGAAATGATTCAATATTTCCAATAGCTTGTATTTTGCTCATCAAGAAGAAATGAAAGTGATGAGCGCGCGTATTATAACCGAGCTTGTACCCTGCGTGTAGACCTAATCATAAAAAATTAGTGTCTAAGCTGATGATTTGGCTTATTTTTTATGGTTTGCGATACGTGCCATGATGGCTTCAACGGTTTCATCTCCAGGCAGCTGGAGATGAAAGCCGTGTTGTTTGAGGTTGCCTAACACTGTTTTGGTATCTTCTCGGGCAAGTTTTGTATCCGATGCAATCTCTAGCTCCATACAGAATTCTACAATGCCCAGTGAGTTAAAAATCTCTTTGGGTACATTATCGAATACATCTTCTTCAGCCAGATAGACATACATGTCCGGTTTCAGGTTACAGCGATAGATATAACATAACATCGGCTTTATAGACTCTTGAGTACTTTTGCTGCGGCATCGATAGTTTTCTGTAGATCATCATGACTATGTGCGGCAGAAACAAAACCGGCTTCATAGGCAGAAGGTGCCAGGTATATGCCTTCATCGAGCATGCCGTGGAAGAAGGCCTTGAACTGGTCAACGTTACAGTGTGTTGCCTGCTCAAAACTGCTTACCTGCTGATCAGTAAAAAATAGACCGAACATCCCGCCGACACGGTTACAGGTCATATCAATGCCAGCAGCTTTTGCCGCATCCAGAATACCGTCAGTAAGAAATTCGACTTTTTTAGTTAAGTCATCATAAAAACCCGGTTGCGAGATTAACTCCAGTGTTTTCAAACCAGCGGTCATGGCAATAGGATTACCGGATAATGTACCGGCCTGATAGACAGGGCCTAAAGGGGCAATGTGTTGCATGATTTCGCGTTTACCACCAAAGGCACCAACGGGCATACCACCGCCAATAACTTTTCCCAGGGTAGTCAAATCCGGCGTGATACCGTAGTAACTCTGTGCGCCGCCTAAGGCAACACGGAAACCGGTCATAACTTCATCAAATATCAGTACGATGCCGTATTTAGTACAGGTTTCACGAATGCCTTCTAAAAAGCCAGGCACCGGTGGGATACAGTTCATGTTACCGGCCACAGGTTCGATGATGACGCAGGCAACCTGATCAGCGATCTCTGCAACCGCAGTATTAAAAGCAGCAAGATCGTTATAAGGCAGAGTAACGGTATGTTCGGCCAGCGAGGCAGGAACGCCTGGTGAGCTTGGCTGGCCTAAGGTTAATGCTCCGGAGCCTGCTTTTACTAATAATGAGTCAGCGTGACCGTGATAGCAGCCTTCAAACTTAATCAGTTTGTCGCGACCGGTAAAACCGCGGGCCAGTCGAATCGCACTCATGGTGGCTTCTGTGCCCGAGCTGACCATACGCACCATATCCATCGAAGGTACCAGTTCGCAGACCTTGTCAGCCATCACAGTTTCGATGACCGTGGGCGCACCAAAACTTAAACCATTATCCGCCGCGGTTTTTACCGCCGAGATTACTTCAGGATGCGCATGGCCAAGGATCATCGGTCCCCAGGAACCGACATAATCAATGTATTGCCTCGATGTACCATTACCGGCATCTTCACCATAGATATAAGCACCTTGTGCACGTTTGATAAAAACCGGCTCGCCGCCAACGCCAGCAAATGCGCGTACTGGTGAATTGACCCCGCCTGGGATGTGTTTTTGTGCGGCCTGAAACTGGTTTGACATGGTGAGTACTTCATTGTTTGTTTAACGAAAGGCGCAATTTTACCCTAATTTGCCACTGTAGCCGATGCTATTTATATGGCTGAATGACTAATACCGCGAAATACTTATAAGCATTTTGATGGAACCTTTCTGCCTGATCAGACGTTAACTTATATAACGAAGATATGATTTGGCCGCGCAGGCTTAACGCGTGTGAGATCGTATTTCTTTAAATGGAAGCACTAACAATATGATTAGTGCACATTAATTTTAATTGTGACCAACCTGGGCAGGAGATTTTCCCATGAAATTATCAGTAATCAGCAGTGCAGTTTTATGCACGTTAGTCGTCAGCGGAATTGTTTCGTGTAGCAGCGACAGTGGTACCTCATCAACCGATCCTGGTAACACCGTAGTCGGTACAATTGCCGGATTCGGTAGCATCATAATGAATAATGGCATCGAATACGAAACAGACGGACTTTCCAACTGTGAGATAGATGACCAGAATCCAGCTGGCGTATGTGAAGACAGCCTCTCTACAGGCATGCATGTTACCTTGCTTACTGACGCCAATGGTGTCGTTACCTCACTAGTCTATGACGACGAACTTGAAGGTGTAGCCAGCAATGTTACTGGTCTCAATGGCGATTATAGTTTTGAAGTTTATGGCGTAACGGTTACAACCACCAATCCCGACACGCAGTGGGATGATTTTAGTAGCAATCCACCGACCGCCGATGAATTGAATGGAGCAAATGTTGAAGTCAGTGGCGAGTGGCTGGGTAATGTATTAATTGCCAGCTATGTTGAAAAACAGGATGCCAGTGATGATAGCCATGAAGTGAAAGGCACCGTAGGTGTAATTACAGGAACCGACTTCCCGTTAACACTAAGAGATGGCAGCATATTAGATGTTGATGCCAGTGCTGTCAGTGAACTTCCTGCAGTAGGTGACTTCGTCGAAGTTAAAGGCAGTTTTGACAGTATTACCGGTATCTTCACTGCAACTGAAATTGAAACTGAGAATGAAGACGATTTTGATAGTGATTCTGAAGCAGAAATTACCGGTACCTTATTAGCAAATGTCGATAGTCCTACCGGATACTCTATCGGTAATACTGATGTTGATATCAGTAACGCACCCAGCTGTAGTGGACTTGAAGGTTTAATGGTTGAAGCCGAAGGTACATTTAATCTGGATACCGGCGTACTGGTAGTGGCTAAATGTGAAAACGAAGACGAAGATGAAAGACTAGAAGCAA
>CAJXZZ010000063.1 GCA_913065105.1 uncultured Gammaproteobacteria bacterium
TGCATTTGCTGAATATCTGCTTTCATCTCCTCATGCTTTACTTCAACATTTTGAAACATAAGAATTTGAACTACAAGCAATCCAATGATAACACCTGCAGCAATCTTTAATATTAACCCCATATTTCCAATCTCCCTTACATCAAATTTTAACAATAGTGAAACGATTTGTATCCTGAGATTCTATAAACATGGACTCCATGTCTTAGGTTCGTAACCGGTGCATCCTCGCACCACTACTCTGCCACCAACTGACGAATCCGCCAATCACCCTTCCCCTCTGCCAATACCTCCTGCAAATACGGCAAAGTAAGCTCTAACGATTCCGCCAGTGTCCACGGTGGATTAACAATGACCAAACCACTGCCGGTCATGCCAGCATGATCCGTATCCGGGTAGAGTGATAACTCTGCCAGTAGAATATTTTTCATACCACTGTTGATAAAATCCTGCTCGAATCGATCAATCTGTTCTCGATTTATAACCGGATACCAGATCATATAAACACCCGTGTTAAATTTTTTATGCGCGGCTTTCACCGACTGCACCACAGTTTGATAATCTGTTTTTACTTCGTAGGAAGGATCAATCAACGTCACCGCACGTCTTTCTATCGGTGGCATGACTTCATTCAGCCCCTGAAAGCCATCGCGTTGTTCGGTCTTGAAACGTTTGTTACTGGCAAACTGCTCATGCAGGTTTTCGTATTCGTTGGCATGCAATTCAATTAATCTGGCTCGGTCATGTCGACGTAGCATCGATTCTGCGATCCAGGGTGAACCGGGTTATTGTGACAATTCGCCGCTTGGATTGAGTTCGTGAATTTTTTGTAGATAAGTCTGCAACGCTGGCGGCATATCTGATGCTGCTTGTTGCCAGAGTCGCGTGATACCAGTTTCATGATCACGGGTTTTTTCTGCCCATTCATCCTGCAAGCTGTACATGCCTGCGCCGCTATGGGTATCGACATAGACAAATGGCGAGATTTTTTGCTGCATGTATTCCAGCACTGAAATCAGCACGCAGTGTTTGAGTACGTCGGCGTGATTACCGGCGTGAAAGCCGTGACGATAACTGAGCATCAGGCTACCTCGGCACAAATCATATTAATGGTATTGTTGTGTAACTCAGAATGGGGTTGAGACATGCACGGAATCGCTCTAATACTCGGTGTATTTTTTTGCACTGCCGCGCACTTTATCCGCAGGATATTTTTCAGCATTGATTTTAAGCTTGTTATTCGCCGCGTTTAACAGATCGATATCGAGTTTGTCAGCCATGCGAATCAGATAAATAAAAATATCCGCCAGCTCGTTTTCGACTTCGGCACACTTGCCGTCTGGCAGGGACTGGCTCTGTTCTTCGGTGAGCCATTGGAAATGCTCAACCAGTTCCGCCGCTTCGACAATCATTGCCATGGAAAGACTTTTTGGCGAATGGAACTGATCCCAGTCACGTGCGGCGGCAAAGTCGCTTATTTTTTGTCGTAATTGTTCGATGGTGATGTCCGACATAGTTTTAGTTCCCGGTGTTTAGAAAGTGAGACGAATTCGCGATAAGTGCAAGCAAGTGTGAAACCAATGTTATGGTTTATACGGTAATTCAGAAAACAGAACAAAATCAAAAACTGACTTATGTTACTCCGGGCTATCCCTGCCCTGCGCCCTACGGGCCGTGCATAAAACGCACGTTCAAATTTGCTCCAGGCAAATTTGTCATTCCACAAAACTAGGCCTTGGAATATATCTCTGAACCTTTAGATTTAAATTCCTCAGACTTAGCCTTCATACCTTCATCTAGCGCAACTTCAATTTTATCAAAACCATTCTCGGCCGCATATTCCCGAACGTCCTGACTAATTTTCATCGAACAGAATTTCGGCCCACACATAGAACAAAAGTGCGCCACCTTGTGTGCGTCTTTCGGCATGGTCTCATCGTGGTACTCACGCGCACGTTCTGGATCTAGCGCAAGTTTGAACTGGTCCTGCCATCTGAATTCAAAGCGTGCTTTCGACATGGCGTTATCACGTATCTGCGCACCGGGGTGACCTTTGGCAAGGTCAGCCGCGTGGGCTGCAATTTTATAAGTGATGATACCGACACGGACGTCTTCTTTATTTGGCAGACCCAGATGTTCTTTTGGTGTGACGTAACACAACATGGCACAACCGTACCAGCCGATCTGCGCTGCGCCGATACCCGAAGTGATGTGGTCATAACCCGGGGCGATATCTGTCGTTAGTGGCCCAAGCGTATAAAACGGTGCTTCGTGGCATTCTTCCAGTTCCTTGTCCATGTTCTCTTTGATCATCTGCATGGGCACATGACCGGGACCTTCGATCATTACCTGCACATCGTGCTTCCAGGCAACCTTGGTTAACTCACCCAGAGTTTCTAGTTCACCGAACTGAGCTTCATCGTTGGCATCTGCTATCGAACCCGGACGCAGGCCATCACCTAATGAGAATGATACGTCATAGGCTTTCATGATCTCGCAGATGTCTTCGAAGTGGGTATAGAGGAAACTCTCTTCATGATGCGCCAGACACCATTTCGCCATGATGGCACCGCCGCGGGAGACGATGCCGGTGAGGCGTTTGGCGGTCATCGGTACATATGCCAACCGGACTCCAGCGTGGATGGTGAAGTAATCCACACCCTGCTCGGCCTGCTCGATTAATGTATCTTTGAAAATTTCCCAGGTTAAATCTTCGGCCACGCCGCCGACTTTTTCCAGCGCCTGATAGATGGGCACGGTGCCGATGGGTACCGGTGAGTTACGTAAGATCCATTCGCGGGTCTCATGTATGTTTTTACCGGTAGATAAATCCATAATGGTATCGGAACCCCAACGGATGCCCCAGACCATTTTTTCTACTTCTTCGGTAATGGATGATGTGACGGCCGAGTTACCCAGGTTACCGTTAATTTTTACCAGGAAGTTACGACCGATAATCATCGGCTCTACCTCTGGGTGATTGATGTTGGCAGGAATAATAGCGCGACCGCTTGCGACTTCATCACGGACAAATTCTGGCGTGATCTCATTCGGCAGATTGGCGCCAAATGACATGCCGGGGTGCTGCATCAAAACTTTTTTGTATTCAGGATCTTTGCGCAGTTCCTGCAACTTCATGCTTTCACGGATGGCGATGTATTCCATCTCCGGAGTGATGATGCCCTGCTTTGCGTAATGCATCTGCGATACGTTTTTACCCGCTAGAGCGCGACGCGGGGTACGGATATGCTCAAAACGCAGATCCGCCAGTGCTGGGTCACTCTGACGCTGTTGGCCAAAATCGGATGTTGGTCCAGACAACTCTTCGGTATCATTGCGCTCATTAATCCAGTTGCTGCGGACATCTGCCAGACCTTTTAACAGATCAATCTGCACATTCGGATCGGTATACGGACCGGAAGTATCGTACACCGGGATGGGTGGATTAGGCTCTGCACCAAAACTGGAGGCGGTATCTTCCAGGTGAATCTCACGCATGGGTACCTGAATGTCTGGACGCGAACCCTCGACATATATTTTTTTTGAGCCATCTAGTGGTTTTGTAGAATCGGATGACAGCACAGCTGCGCGATCAAGGAAGTCTTGTGGTATTGCGCTCATAAATGGGTACTCATTAAATTTGAATCAGATTTATCTGGAAATATCAGTCCTTAATGATACCCGATTCTACCGTTCAATAAACACACTACAGGCTATACATTGAATAATTCGGCCGAAAATTCTGTATAAGCCCCATTTTTGTCTGATCAAACATCGTTCTTGCTGACATTTTGTAACTGAATCACGCTTGATTATCTGCCCAATATACCTACCAAGGCGCGTCCGCTCAGGGTAGAATGCGCATCTTTCAATGATTAAATAAAGAAGGCGTTACATGGACTTCGAAAAAGCTCGATTCAACATGGTTGAACAACAGGTACGCCCATGGGATGTGCTTAACCCACGTGTACTGGATGTGATCAGTGAAATTCCACGCGAAAATTTTACCCCGGATGAATACAGGAATCTGGCTTATGTCGATACCCGCATCCCACTCGGCAGCTATGAAAACCATCCCTGTGATATGGCTAATCCAGTGCTTGACGGTCGTATTCTTCAGGAACTGGATATTCAGGACGATGATCTGATCCTGGAAATTGGTACGGGTTGTGGCTACCTCACGGCCTGTTTGTCAAAACTAGGGCGTCACGTAGACAGCGTTGATATCAATGAAGAGCTGACTGCGATGGCAACAAAAAACCTGCAGTCTCTAAATATCACTAACGTTATGCTCTCTACCGGCGATGCATCAAAAACCTGGCATCAGAAACGTAATTATGATGTCATCGCGATCACTGCTGCGATGAAAGAGATTCCTGACAGCTACAAAAACCTGCTTACGATTGGCGGCAGAATGTTTGTCGTTACCGGTGATGCACCAGCAATGACGGCGCATCGAGTAACTCGCACTGACAAGAACAAATGGACCGTCGAAGACCTGTTTGAAACATCGATAGAACCCATGATTCAACCGGTTAAAAAAATATTTGAGTTTTAATCATGCGTGAATTTAATGCGCAGCAACTAAAAGCGCATCTCGAAGCATGCCAGCTTGAATCAGACAGGCAGCAGCCGCTTTTACTTGATGTTCGCCAGCCCTGGGAATACGATGTTTGTAAGATTGAAAACAGCGTATTAATTCCCATGTCGCAAATTCCCGCTAAATTAGAATCACTTGATTTTGATCGCGAGACAGTGGTTATATGCCACCATGGGATACGCAGCCGCAGTGTCGGCCGGTACCTGGAACATGCGGGTTTTAGTAACATCATAAATTTATCCGGTGGCGTTGCTCAGTGGGCACAGACTGTCGACACAAAGATGGCCACCTATTAACCCAGCTGATTAATGCAACTGAACGCCTAACAGGAATAAAAATGAAATCGTTATCTCAAGGCATTATTGGTTTATCTCTCTGCGTAGTGGCAACGACATCATCTGCGCTTGATCTAAAAGAAGCCATGGAACTTGCGCAGCAATACGACACCACGTTTCAGGCAGCTTATGCTAACTACCTGGCGGTTTCTGAAGCATCCTCGCAAACGACAGCTGCCGTGCTGCCACAGATTGGACTTAACGCTCATGCTATTAGAGGTACCAGAAAGACCGAAAGATCAACAGGGACTTTTGACGCTGATACTAATAGTGATGGTTATTCTCTAAATTTGAACCAGGTCATCTATGACAAAACAGCATTTGACAACCTGAGCCAGGGTGATGCCATCGTTGCCAAAGCAGTCGCAGACCTCGAAGTTGCTAAACAGGATACGATCATTCGTGTCTCCTCCGCTTATTTTGATGTTTTAACTGCCATCGATACCCTGGAAACTGCCAACGCAGAGAAAAAAGCTATCGGCAAACAACTGGAGCAAAGTAAAGAACGCTTCAATGTTGGTCTCTCTGCAATCACCGACGTCAAAGAACAACAGGCTAGTTATGATATTTCCGTGGCCGATGAAATTATCGCCGCCAATGATCTGTCTAATAAACGGGAAGCCCTGCGTTTTATCATTAATGTTTATCCTGAAACCCTGAAGGTTGCTCGAGAAGATATGCCGTTGGTCATACCCGAACCGATGGACATCAATGCCTGGCAGGAAAAAGCATTACAGAATAATTTCTCGATGTTATCCGCAAAATCTTCTGTTGATGCAGCTCAGAGCAGCTATGATGCCAGCAAGGGTGGCCACTACCCGACACTGAATCTTAACGCCTCTTATGGTTTTGAAAGCAACGAAGCAACCAGCTTTCTAGGCAACCCGATAGACCCGCGTGATGATACTGATGCACGTGTTATTCTGAATCTTGACATACCTATCTACAGCGGTGGTTTCACCAGTTCTACTGTACGCCAGAAACTGTCTGAACTGGATGCAGCAAAAGCCCTGCAGGAACAGGAAAAACGCCGTACGGTGGGTCTATCTCGCAGCGCCTATCTAAGCCTGGAAGCAGATATCTCCAACGTCAAAGCAAGAAATCAGGCAGTAATATCTACCCAGACTTCACTTGATGCCACACTCGCCGGTTATGATGCAGGCACGCGTACCAGTGTCGACGTATTATTATCACAACGCCAGTTATATAGCAGCCAGCGTGATTACTCGGTGGCACGTTATACCTATTTAACCAACAGCCTGGTATTAAAACAGGTGGCGGGAATACTGACACCGGCAGACGTAGAAGAAATCAACAAGTGGCTTGTCTCCAGGCCCGAAACTAAACAATAATCTGGACTAACCAGACACTCTGGTGAAAGAAAAAACAGATAAATCGTTACAGCTCCGATCCTATTTGTCGCCGAAATACTGGCCGTTATGGTTCGCTATTGGTCTATTGCGAGCAACAGCATTTCTGCCTGTTCCCATAATTTATAGACTGGGTTCTGCTCTGGGTATACTACTTTACCGAACAGTCCCGTCCAGACGGCGTGCTGCCCGCATAAACTTAAAACAGGCCTATCCTGATTTAACAGATAAAGAAATTGATTCGCTAAACAAAAAAGCCTTTAAGAGCCTGGGTATCTCAATCTTTGAAACCGGCGCAGCATGGTTTAAGAAAACCAGTGTTTTGAAAAAAAACTGCAGCATCGAAGGTAAAGAGCATCTTGATCAGGCGATGGCGAAAAATAAAGGCGTGATCTTATTAACCGGCCACTTCACTACGCTGGAAATGGGTGGCCGACTGATCGGCACCTACGTCGACAAATACAATGCGGTATTTAAAAATGCCCATGACCCTCTGTTCAATGCACTGATGGTGCATTATCGTTCAAAGATGGGCGATGAATTAATCGAAACTAAAAACGTGCGCGCTATTATTCGCGGTATAAAAAAAGGCCATGCCACCTGGTTTGGTCCCGATCAGGATTTCGGCGACCAGGATATTGTATTCACACCTTTCCTCGGTGGTATCGCTTCAACATTAACCGCCACCGCAAAAATAGCCAGGATGACAGGCGCGCCAGTGATTCCCTTTTATCCGGTCAGATTAGACCATGGTAAAGGGTACAAACTTGTCGTGTTACCCGCACTGGAAAACTTTCCTTCTGATGATATCGAAGCTGACAGCGCACGCGTGAATAAAACCATAGAGGACATGGTTTACGATTGCCCTGAACAATACCTCTGGTCTCACAAACGCTTTAAAACGCAGGCCGACCGACGCACCAATATCTATGCGGCTTAATTCATGTTTATTTATCGCTTACTAATAACACTCCTGAGCCCATTTATTTTGGGGCACGTAATATGGTTAGCATTACGCAATAAAGACAGCCGCTATTTCTGGCAACGCCTGGGATTTGAATATTCATCCCTGCCGAAGGAGAGTCTATGGTTTCACTGCGCTTCGGTCGGCGAAGTAAACACCCTGCTGCCGTTACTGAAAAACATTCATAAAAAAAACGACCAGCTAAAAATAATTATTACGACAAACACCATCACCGGCGGCAAAATCGTTGCACAACAAAAGCTGGATTATCTGTACCACAGCTACCTGCCCTTTGACTGGTCTTACGCTATTCACTTTTTTATTACCGCCGCTAAACCGGCTTCACTTTATATTATGGAAACAGAGATTTGGCCAAATCTGTTTGCCGGCTGCAGCACTAAAAAAATTCCGCTTCACATCATCAATGCACGTCTATCAACCAGGACAACAGCGAGCAACAAGTGGGTTCTATCTCTGCTTAAAACCAGCCTGTCAAAAGTGGATGCAATATATGCTCGCTCTACAGATAATGCGCTTGCCTACCAGCAACTCGGCGCACCTGCCGATATAATAAAAACGACAGGCAATCTTAAATTCACTACCGCTATTCATTCTGATCAGGTTTTACAGGAGATAGACATTCCTCGGGATCGTGAATATGTTTTGCTGGCCTCGACACATCATGATGAAGAAAAACAGATCTACACACTCTGGTCGCAACTTAACAGACGTGAACTACTTGTTATCGCACCCAGACATCCAGAACGAAGCAGCTCTATCGTCAAACAGCTTGAAAACAAAAACATCGCTATCCGTAGTAAAAACCAGCCGATCACAGATAAGACAGAAATATTTTTACTGGATACGGTCGGTGAATTAAAAAACTATTTCACAAGATCAAAACTGGTCATCATGGGCGGCTCATTTGTCCCTGTTGGTGGCCACAACATTTTAGAGCCTGCTGGTTTCAATAAAGCCATCGTAACCGGCCCCTACATGGAAAACTTTAAAGAAGAACTGAAACTTATGCTTGATAAAGACGCGATCATTCAGATCGATTCTATCGATAAACTAAAAGACAAGTTAAGCCAGCTACTGGATGGTGAAAACAACCGAACTACTCTGGAAAAAAACACAGAAAAACTAACCAGTAATATTGAACAGGTATTAGAAGACTACACAAACTTGATACTCAAATAAATTTTATGACTTATAAGCTTCCAATAAATCATTCCAGTTATCTTCAGAAAAATTAAAACCTGTTTCATTCTTCTTAAATTTCAACAAAGACCGTTTCAGACGTGCCAGGTTTGCCATTTTCCACGATATCGAATTTACCCTGATATAACTATTATCGAAATCGATCAGGTAGACATCACCTGATTCAGTCAACAGGATGTTTCGGGCATTTAGATCGGCGTGGTATATATCATGTTGATGAAATAATTTAATGCAGGCGCCTACTTTTTTCCACTGCTCAGAAGTTATTGTATTTTTTTCTAAAACATCAGCCAGTGTTTTACTGTTTTCTATCTTCTCTGTAATCAGATCCGCATGATAGTAAAACATTTTTTTATCTACATGCGCGGCCACTGCATCGGGCACCGGCAAACCAAGTTGCCGCATTTTTTTAAGCAGACGCCATTCTCTGAATGCGCGTGATTTCTCGATATTAAATCCCAGATACTGGTCTTTCAAAATTGAAGCCACCACACCACCACGGTAATAATGTTTTAATACCCATGTTTTACCCTCAAACGAAAGGTAAACTACTCTGGCTCTACCGATGCCCGGCTCTGCTATCAACCCTGCCGCAGATAATGAATTATTTTGCTGAGCGCTCTGATTAGTGTGATAATCACGATCAAACAACTGCAGCGACGGATCAGCAATAATGCTGGCATCATATAAAATATATGAATCACATGTTTTTTTTATTTTAAACTGACTTTGCAATGGTATCTTCTCGGATGATTTCTCAGACATTCTCTGCTACTACACCACCAGAGACCCTGTGCCTGCTTCGACTTTCTGCATTAGGCGATATTACTCATGTTTTACCGACATTGCGAACATTACAAAGCCATTGGCCCAGTACAGAAATTACCTGGATAATTGGCAAGACTGAATATCAACTTGTTAAAACTATCGACAATGTCAATTTCATTATTTTTGATAAATCGACAGGATTATCAGGTTACTTTGACTTACAAAAGAAAATAAGACAGCAGCTCAAAGGACAGTCTTTTGATGTACTGTTACATATGCAGTTATCACTTCGTGCCTCTATTGCAAGCTTGTTCATACCCGCAAAAATCAAACTTGGCTTTGATAAAAAACGCGCCAAAGATATGCAGGCATTTTTCTGCAATCAACAGATTTCGCCGCAATCTACGCGCCAGCACGTGCTTGACAGTTTTCTTGAATTTCCTCGTTTTTTTGGCCTTGATCCAGTGATGGAGTGGAAGCTGCCGGTTTCAGTCTCGGCTATCGAATCGGTGAAACTGAAAACCCATTCGTCAAAAAAATTGTTTATCATTAATCCCTGCGCGGTCGCTAAAGCAAAAGACTGGCGTAACTGGACGACTGAAGGTTATGCTGAAATTGCAGATTATGTCGCTGACAAATACGATATGCAGGTAGTACTTACCGGCGGTTACAGTCAGCTTGAAAAAGACACTGCCGTTGAAATTTCAAAGCAATGCAAGATAGCAAAACCTGTTAATCTTATTGCATCTACAAATATTGCTGAACTGGTCGCCACCTTACATCTGGCTGACATTGTATTAGCACCGGACACCGGCCCAGTACACATCGCAAGCGCATTAGGCACAAAAACCATTGGTTTATATGCAACGACAAATCCAGATCGCGCAGGACCGTATAATTTTAAACACTGTGTGGTCAATAAATACCCCGAAGCGCTACAACAGTATTACCAGCAGAATGTCGAAAGTGCAGCCTGGGGCAAACGAATTAAAACGTCAGAATGTATGAAATTAATCACTGTTGATGATGTAATAAATCAAATCGAAAATATTCTCAGAACAAGAACTTAAACGGCAATCTCAATACCAATCTGAATATAAAAACAGCATGACACATAAACACAAGATAATCGGCTGCATACCCGCAAGATATGCATCGACACGACTACCCGGAAAACCGCTCTCGGACATCAATGGTAAACCGATGATTATCCATGTGGTCGAAAGGGCATTGCAGGCGGCAACGCTGAGTGATGTTATCGTATTAACCGACGACCCGCGAATATATGACGTGGTGAATGATGCAGATTACAGCGTCGCTATGACTTCTGAAAACTGCGCATCTGGCACCGACCGCATCGCCGAATACATGCAGGAGTCACATGCTGATATTTTCGTCAATATACAGGGCGATGAAGTAACGCTCGATCCGCTGCATATCAACCACCTGGTACACAGCTTCGTCGCTCAGGCAGAACCGCAGATGGGCACGCTCTCACACTGGTGCACTGACAAGCAAACGCTGGCAGCACCGTCAAATGTAAAAGTGGTCACCGCTATCAATGGCAATGCATTATATTTCTCCAGAAACATGATTCCTGTACAACAAAATGGTGAGTTTGCAGATAAAGGTCAGATACATATCGGCGTTTATATCTATACCCGCGAGACTTTGAACCGGCTAATGAAGTTAGAGCAGACGCCCTTAGAACAGACAGAAAAACTGGAACAGCTTAGAGCATTGGAGAATGATATTGCCATCAATGTAACCACATTGGACAATTATCAAGGTCTGGCTGTAGACACTCCAGAAGACCTGGAAAAAGCACGAGAGCTATTAGCTTAGTCGTTATTCACAACCTTGATACGCGCTCTTATAATCAGCATTTTTCTCAATGCTAAATTCATCTCTAACCTGGCCTTTATTATTTATAAAACGCGTCACCAGTTTGTTGCCATTTACGTCAATAACAACCGAACCGGCTTCTAACAGGCCGGTATAATGTGCCGGGTGATCTAGCGGGCCGTGATCAACTCTTGAGGAAGAACCTGCGACCACATACACTGCCCCCTGATGTTCTTTCTGCAGCAGGGGTTTTACATAGTGCTGCTGCTTATTATTAACACCATTGGAGACTATGTTGTTTTCAGAAAAATCGCTTGATTCGCCATAAGCACAATCCAGCAAGTATGAGCGCTCATACATATGGCTGTGGCCAGAGAGGACAAGATCAACACCCGCTTTCTCCAGTATGGGCAAAATATTTTCACGCATATCAAACATTCTACCGCGACTGTCACCTGCATCATCTGAATCATGGCTTCCTTTGGAATAGGGTGGATGATGAAAAGCTACAATAAGCCAGGTTTTGGTATTCTGCGCCAGGTCCTTCTTTAACCAGCTGGCCATTTCGCCTGTCGCTGAGCGGTCGCTTTCCTGCGAATCCAGAATCACAAAATGTATATTTGAATGATCGATGGAGTAATAATTTTCCGACCCCGATGCAACGCCACCGGCTTCGGCATTTTCAGGCAGATCAAATATTCTGAAATAGGTCCATCGGCGATCATCGTGATTACCATACACCGGCCATAACGAGGTATTGGCAACTATATCGCCAAAAGTACCAAACAAAGCCGACTGGTATTGATCATTGGTTCCAGAGCGATAAGCAATATCACCCAATGCGATCCATATATCGATCAGCGGTTTTGTCATACCCGCCTCTTCACTAACCAGCGGGTTTTGCTTCATCCAGTTCAGAGCAGAATCGCGTACCTGGTTAACGGTCTCACCTGGTGAGCCGGAATCACCGATCACCCAGACACGGGTTGGAAGCGATTCTTCAGACGGGGTATAAAACCAGTGTTTTTCAGGGTCAAAAGCATGAAAACCACTGATCTCACCTGTCTGATAATAATATTTTGTCGCGGGTTTTAAATCAGACAGTTTTACACTGTGATTTTTTGTTGGTGAGACCTCTGAATCAATAGTAGCCATAAGACTACTATCTTCACCAAAACGAAGCACCCCCAGTTGATTTTCTTCCGTTAACCAGCGAACAATCACACTATCTGATGTTAGCATCTGTATATAAGGCGCCCGGTAACCTGTTAGCCGGCTATCTTTAAATACGACCACAAAACGTGCTACTCCATAAGCTAGAGCAACAAAAATAAATATCTTAATTACCGTCTTTAAATACTTCATCAACAATGGTTCACCCAACTTCAAGGTTATTCAGAAACGTTACATAGTACTGATTATGATACAATCCGAACCACTCCATATTACCTTAATTTAGCTTGCATTAATTTGATTTTAAACAAATTATGACCGTCGCCTTTTAAACATTAAATGATATTCATCCATGAATTCTTTTATTAATAAAATCCCAAGATTATATCTCTACATTTTCGTCGTTTTACTTCTGTTTCTGTTTATACAGTCTGGTCTACGCTTAATTTTCTGGTTGAAATTTAATAACCCGACTGACCCGATCTCGAACCATGACCTGATATGGTCATTTTACCTCGGCATGAAGTTTGATTTACAGGCCTCTCTTGGAACATTACTTCCGATTCTATTACTTGGCTGGATAAAACCACTGCATCCTGTTTACAGTCAATTTGGCAAACGCCTTTGGGCCGTCTATGTCAGCCTGGCTTTATTCTTGATGTATGTGATCTACATCACCGATGCTGGCCACTATGCCTATTTACAGCAGCGACTAAATGCCACTGCTTTGCGTTTTCTGGAAAACCCGTTTATTTCTGCCGACATGGTATGGCAAACCTACCCGGTTATCAAAGGCAGTCTGATCTTTGCTCTTGTCATAACAATCACTATTTTTATTTTTTTAAAACTGACCAGTAAAATAAATAAAAGTGAGGCGGCAAACTCATATTGGGCACAAAAACGCTGGCCTCAAAAAACAGTTCTTGTTGTCCTTACTGTCGTTATCGTTTTTTCTGGTTTGATGGCGAAAATATCCTGGTATCCATTACGTTGGAGTGACGCATTTTTCAGCACCCATGCATTTAGCTCTCAACTATCGTCAAACCCGGTCATCTATTTTTCAAACACCCTAAAAAACGTTGCTGAAACCTATGATATAAACGCGGCCAAACAGGCTTATCCCGCCATGGTCGATTATTTAGGCGTACAACATCCGCAGCAAACATCAGGCAGTGACGATTTAAATTATGACCGACAATACGACTTCCCAGCGTCTGAGACTGATAAAACAAATGTCATTGTTGTTATTCTTGAATCGTTTGCTTCATACAAAACAAGTCTGTCGAGCAACCCTTTAGATCCGACACCTAATATCGCTAAACTGGCAAAACAGGGTTATTACTTTAAAAACTTTTATACACCAAGCACAGGTACGGCCCGCTCGGTATGGACATTTACAACCGGATTGCCTGACATTGAAAAAAATAAGACATCCAGTCGTAATCCACTCATCGTTGACCAGCACACCATCATTAATGCTTTTAAAGATTACAAAAAATTCTATTTCTTAGGCGGTAGCGCAAGCTGGGCGAATGTCCGTGGATTACTATCATCCAATATCCCTGACTTAAAACTGTATGAAGAAGGCAGTTATGATTCGCCTGATATCGATGTCTGGGGAATATCGGATTTAAGCCTGTTTCGCGAAGCCCATGCTGTATTTAAAGAAACAACACAGCCTTTTTTCGCCATTATTCAAACCTCAGGCAATCATCGTCCCTATACCATTCCTGAAGATAACGAAGGTTTTGAAATATGGACAAACGATAAACTGACAGGCGATATCAAGGATTACGGCTTTGCCTCGCTTGAGGAATTGAATTCTTTTCGATTTATGGACCACAGCATCGGGCATTTCATAAAAATCGCCCAAAAAGCACCTTATTTTGACAATACGCTGTTTGTATTTTTTGGTGACCACGGCATCCATGCACCTGCCGGCAACCATACACCCGCGTATGAAGAACAGCTTAATCTTCAAGGACTGCACGTCCCTCTGGTTTTTTATGGAAAAAGCGTTATCAGCAAGGCCAAGGTCTTTGATATAATAGCCAGCGAAGTTGATGTATTGCCAACCATTGCCTCTTTAACAGGCACAAGTTATTTAAATACAACACTCGGTAGAGACTTAACGGATGATACATTTGATAATAACCGTTATGCCTTTACCATTGAACACGGTAGCGATCGTACTATAGGTTTGTTATCTGATGATTATTATTTGCTGATGCAAGCAGATGGCAGTAATGCGAAATTACACCAGTTACATAGTGACATACCTCGTAATGATGTTTCAGATAAAAACAAAGAAGTAATGGTTAAATTAACGCAAAAGTTAACATCAATCTGGAACACGATACGTTATATACGTGAGAATAATAAACCCGAATAACGGCTTCACCGTACAAACTAAACTTTTTTATAGGATATATATATGAACATCTCAGTTATTGGTACAGGTTACGTAGGCTTGGTAACGGGCACCTGCTTTGCTGAAATGGGACATAACGTCATCTGCGTCGATATCGATGAAACCAAAATCGCAAATCTAAAAAACGGCATCATGCCGATCTATGAGCCCGGGCTTGAAGAGATGGTGGTGAAAAATGCCAATGAAAATCGTTTGCATTTCACTACCGACATTAAAGAAGCCTCTGAAAAATCCAGCATTCATTTCATCGCGGTCGGTACGCCCCCGGGTGCAGACGATGCAGCTGATTTAAGATTCGTCCTAGAGGTCGCGCGTCAGTTAGGCGAAACGATGGTCTCGGAACATAATATCGTTGTAGACAAATCAACCGTACCTGTAGGTACTGCCGATAAAGTTAGCGCTGTCATCGGTAAAGAATTAAAAAGCCGGAATATCAATATCGAATTTGACGTTGTCAGCAATCCTGAGTTCCTGAAAGAAGGCACCGCCATCGATGACTTCATGAATCCAGACAGTGTAGTCATCGGCGCGGATAGTGAACACGCCCGTAAATTAATGCATGGCCTGTACGCACCATTTACACCAAGCCATGAACGAATTCTGGTCATGGGTGTACGCGGTGCTGAGATGACGAAATACGCATCTAACGCCATGCTGGCCACAAAAATTTCATTCATGAATGAAATCGCAGAATTATGCGAAAAGTTAGATGTCGATGTCGAAGATGTTCGCCATGGTATGGGTTCTGATTCACGTATCGGGTATGAATTCATTTACCCAGGATGCGGCTATGGTGGCTCATGCTTTCCGAAAGACGTCAAAGCACTGGAAAGAATGGCAGTCGAAAATGACGTACCGTCTGATGTACTCCATGCCGTCGAAGCCCGAAACCAACGTCAGAAAGAACGTCTGTTCGTCAAAATAAATAACTTTTACCAGGGCGATGTCAGCGGAAAAACATTTTGCCTATGGGGACTGGCTTTCAAACCAGGCACTGATGATATGCGCGAAGCCCCTTCGCTGCAGATCATCAGCGACCTGGTTAATGCCGGTGCAAAAATCAAGGCTTATGATCCTGTCGCCAAAGAAACGGCGAGCATCGACATACCTGACGAATGGCTGGCTGATGGTCGGGTTAAAATACTCGATGACCAGTATAAGGCAGTCGAATTAGCCGATGCACTGATATTAGCCACCGAGTGGAAGCAATTTAGAAATCCAGACTTTAATTACATCAAAGAGAAATTGACTGCACCTGTAATCTTCGATGGCAGAAACCAGTACGACCCTGAGCTGATGGCGACATTTGGTATTGTCTATTCGGGCATCGGACGTACTAACAGCGATAACAATTAAACCCGAGCACAAAGATAAAAAATGAGCAAAAAACGTATATTAATAACGGGCGGTGCGGGTTTCCTCGGCACCAATTTAACCAAACGGTTACTCGATGAAGGCAACCATGTGATCAGTATCGATAACTATCTATCTGGTTTAAAACAGAACGTAGCGCTTTTTCTGGACCACCCTGATTATGAATTTATCGAACATGACATCATCGATCCAATAGACCTCGAAGTCGATGAGATCTATAACCTGGCCTGCGCTGGGTCACCGCCACAATACCAGGCCGATCCGATTCATACTACGAAAACGAATGTGTTCGGTATCATCAATATGCTTGAGCTTGCTAAAAAGAATGACGCCAAAATATTACAGGCATCCACTTCAGAGGTTTATGGTGATCCCGAAGTACATCCACAGGTAGAGAGTTACCAGGGCAATGTGAACACCCATGGAATACGCTCGTGTTACGATGAAGGCAAACGTTGTGCCGAGTCATTATGTTTCGACTATATGCGCACCCAGGGAGTAAAGATCAAAGTCGCACGCATCTTTAATACATACGGGCCTTACATGGATGCCAAAGATGGACGCGTAGTATCCAACTTTATCGTGCAGGCTATAAATGGCGAATCACCGACGATCTATGGCGATGGTTCACAGACCCGTTCATTCTGCTATGTCGACAATCTCATCGAAGCATTCATACGCCTAATGGCATCACGTGATGATTTTTATGGGCCGGTCAACACAGGAAACCCCGGCGAGTTCACAGTAAAAGAACTGGCCGAAAAAGTAATAGAGATGACGGGCGCAGATGTTGAGATCACTTACCATCCGCTGCCACAGGATGATCCGACAAAAAGACGGCCCGATATCACCTTAGCAAAAAAAGAATTAGACTGGACGCCCAATATCCCTTTACAGGATGGCCTGGTTAAGACTATCGAGTACTTCAAGAGCATCAATTAACCATTAATATATATGGCTAAAATAAGCGCCTGCATAATCTCGTTTAACGAAGAGAAAAAAATTGAAGACTGCCTGAAAAGCCTGCTGCCGGTTGCTGACGAAATCATTATCGTTGATTCACTCAGAACTGAGGAGACAATCAAGATTGCGGAAAAATACACCAATAAAATTTTCCATCAGAAATTTCTCGGCCATATCGAGCAGAAAAACCTGGCTGTTGAAAAAGCCTCGAATGACTGGGTCATCAGCCTGGATTGCGACGAGCGGCTCACCGATGAACTGCAACAGTCGATACTTTCCATAAAAGACCAGCTTGAAGATAACAGTGCCGATACTTACTGCATGGCGAGAAAAACCTTCTACATTTATCGCTGGTTAAACCACTGCTGGTACCCCGATACAAAAACACGCCTGTTCAATAAGAATTCAGCGCATTGGGGCGGCACTAATCCGCACGACAGAATTATTACTGACGGCAACAATATCGTAAAACTCAAGGGTGACATTGAGCACTATTCATTCGACAGCCTGTCAGCACATTTGCAGACTATCGACAAGTTTACCGAAATCGGCGCTAATGAGATCATCAAGAAAAATAAAAGCGTGTCATTAATCAGCCCTTTTACACACGCATTCTGGATTTTCATAAAAACTTATTTCATTAAACGTGGTTTTCTCGATGGCTTTGCCGGTATTTTGGTCGCCACGCTTTCCAGTGTGCACGTGTTCGTTAAGTACAGTAAAGTTATCCTCAAGCGGAAACAGGAGAAACAAGGTCTCGCATGAAGATTCTAGTTATTAGAAACGGACGTGTTGGCGATACTGTGATGGCGACCTCTGCCATTACTGCCCTGCTCAATATTTATCCTGAGGCCAAAATCACCATCATCGTCAGCCCCGAGGGCAGCCGCCTGTTAAAAGGTTTTCACGAACGAGTCGAAGCCATCTGGGTGTGGAGCCGCTATGGCCTGGGTATAAAATCGAAACGAGATAAAAAGGAAATTATAAAAAAAGATTAAAGAGTGATTAGAAGAAAGGGGAAAAAATAATCAAAAAGATAACAAATAAATAAAAAGAAGGAATCTTGGAGAGAATACAATTTTTAAAAAAAGGAATATAATAAGGGGAGAAAGATAGAAAAAGAAAAGAAGAGAACAAAATGCACGAAGAGAGAAGAAGAAGCGGGCGGG
>CAJXZZ010000064.1 GCA_913065105.1 uncultured Gammaproteobacteria bacterium
CCCATATCATCAATCAGCAAGCGAACACGCACACCACGCTCTGCTGCCTGCCATAAGAAACCGGTAAAAAGTTTACCCACCTGATCATTGTGATACAGGTAATACTGCACATCCAGACTACGTTCTGCTGTTTCAGCCAGCACTGCCCTCGCTACAAACGCATCGAGGCCGCTGCCTAGAAGAATAAAACCATCTTCGGTTTTTCTCTGCTTCAGGTAATTTTGTGCTTCCTTGCCTAGTGGTGTGTCCTGCGTGTCTATGAATGCATGTGATTCAGTGCGGCCGGTGTTCTCCGGCAGTGAGGCACACCCACTGAGGACTAAGATTAAAACTATAAACAGGTAGGAAGTTCTATTCATTTGAATTTTTATTTATTAAGCCATCACTTCACTTTTGAGCGAAATGACTTTAGTTCTGCCAATAACCAGTCTTGAGTTCTAATCGTGTTTTCACCCGGGCAGGTAACCGTGTAATAGTCACCACTCATGGTACTTTTGGTGGCCGAGTATTCTATAAAATCTTCAGTACTCTTTATATCGTCTCTGAAGTAATCATACTTACTTTCAATATGACTGACGCCTTTTTCTGCAGGATGATCACTACCATTTCTGTTGATAATACAACCACTGTTTTTTACATACGCCAGCAGGTGCTCAACTTCTTTAACCTGCTCTGTAGGCACATCGGCCAGGGCGACATTAAATACAATGACACACGATACGAGCAGATATTTTAGTATTAATAAGTTCTTCATATTCTCTAAGCTAAACTTTTATGACTGATAATCATTTACCTAACATTCTAATCTAAAAACTTGAAAGAATGTTAACAGCAAAATAACTGACTGTTTATTCTATTTAAAAATAACCTGCACATAAAAAAAGCCCCGCATATGCGGGGCTTTTTTAGCATTGAATAAATGCGCAGCTTACATCATGCCGCCCATTCCACCCATGCCACCCATATCACCACCACCCATTGGTGCATCATCCTTTTGTGGGAGTTCTGCAACCATACATTCGGTTGTGATTAACAGGCCAGCAACAGATGCTGCATTTTGCAGTGCAGTACGTGTAACTTTAGTTGGATCAAGAATACCCATTTTGATCATGTCACCGTATTCACCGGTTGCTGCGTTGTAACCGTAGTTACCTTTTTTCGCTGCTACGTTGGCTAATACTACAGACGCTTCTTCGCCTGCGTTTGTTACGATCTGACGTAACGGATCTTCCATTGCGCGACGTGCGATTGAAATACCAACATCCTGGTCATGATTATCACCAGTCACCTTATCAACTGCTGCACAAACACGAATCAATGCAACACCACCACCGGGTACCACACCTTCTTCAACCGCTGCGCGAGTTGCATGCAGCGCATCTTCTACGCGTGCTTTTTTCTCTTTCATTTCCATTTCAGTTGCAGCACCTACTTTAATCACTGCAACACCACCAGCTAATTTAGCTACGCGTTCCTGTAATTTTTCGATATCGTAATCTGAAGTAGCATTGTCAATCTGTGTACGAATTTGATCAACTCGTGCTTTTATCTCTTTTCCAGTACCTGCGCCATCAACGATTACTGTATTGTCTTTAGTAATTGTGATGCGTTTTGCTGTACCTAAATCTTCCAGTGTGGCTTTTTCTAATGACAGACCAACTTCTTCAGAGATAACAGTGGCTTTAGTCAGAACAGCAAGATCCTGCATCATCGCTTTACGACGATCACCAAAACCAGGTGCTTTAACTGCACATACTTTCACGATACCGCGCATGCTATTTACAACCAATGTTGCCAGCGCTTCGCCTTCAACATCTTCAGCAACGATCAACAGTGGACGACTTGATTTTGCTACAGCTTCTAACGTTGGTAACAATTCGCGGATGTTTGAGATTTTTTTATCAAACAATAAAACATAAGGGCTTTCTAAATCTGCACTCATGTGTTCCTGGTTGTTAACAAAATAAGGTGATAAGTAACCACGGTCAAACTGCATACCTTCAACGATATCCAGTTCGTTATCTAATGAAGTACCTTCTTCAACAGTGATAACGCCTTCTTTGCCTACTTTATCCATCGCTTCAGCAATGATGTCGCCGATGCTTGAATCAGAGTTTGCAGAGATAGTACCCACTTGTGCGATAGCACTGGTATCGGCACAAGGTTTTGATAATTTACGCAGAGCTTCAACCGCAGCGATCGTTGCTTTATCGATACCGCGTTTTAGATCCATTGGGTTCATACCCGCAGACACTGATTTCATGCCTTCACGAACGATGCCCTGTGCCAGTACTGTTGCAGTAGTGGTACCGTCGCCAGCGATGTCAGATGTCTGAGATGAAACTTCTTTCACCATCTGTGCACCCATGTTTTCAAACTTATCTTCCAGTTCGATCTCTTTAGCAACTGAAACACCGTCTTTGGTGATGGTTGGAGCACCGAATGATTTTTCTAATACAACGTTACGGCCTTTAGGGCCTAATGTTACTTTTACTGCGTTGGCAAGAATGTTGACACCATTAACCATACGGCTACGTGAGTCATCGCCAAAACGTACGTCTTTTGCTGACATAATAAATTCCTCTTAAACTTTTAAATTCTGTGTTTGTAATGGGGTTAGCTTAAGCAATTAAGCGACAACACCAAGGATGTCTTCTTCACGCATAATCAGGACTTCATTTCCATCAATTTTGATTTCTGTACCTGAGTATTTACCAAATAAAACTTTATCGCCGACTTTCACGTCTAACGGACGGACTTCACCTGCATCATTCACTTTGCCATTGCCAACAGCAACAACTTCGCCTTCTGCTGGTTTTTCTGTAGCTGAATCTGGAATCACGATGCCACCGGCACTTGTGCGTTCTTCTTCCATACGTTTAACGACAACTCTGTCGTGTAATGGACGTATTTTCATTTTCATCTTCCTCTAAGTATAAATAGTATTAGTAATTAATTAGCACTCACATCGAGAGAGTGCTAATCATAATGACGAAACCTGTGGAGTCAAGCGTTCAGCCTGGATATTTCCGGCTTACCCATCAAAGGTTTGATGAAATGACTAATGCGGTCGAATTTAGTGATTACAAGGGGTAGAGGATAAAAAAGAAGTGGATTTTATGCATAAACTTATCCACCAGGCATAACGATTAATGTATCCCTGCTGCAAGCGTTAATCTTCTCGGGTGTACTCACCTTCGATGGTTCTGCCGTGTTTCGGCTGTTTAGTTTTCTGAGCCGCTGAGTCATGATGCTCATTCTGCTGTTTCGCCTGAAAACCATCCATCCTTGCATTAAAGCTGGTTTGCACAGTAGCCCTTGCCATAATGTAACGAATAATTGCCTGCCTGCTCAATGGAAACAGGCACAAAAAACCAATAGTATCAGTGATAAAACCAGGTGTAATGAGCAGTACCCCAGCTATCGCCAGCGCTATGCCCTCCATCATCTCCATCGCCGGAACAGCGCCCTGCGCCATGCTTTTCTGCGCTCTTGCCAGAGTGCTCATGCCCTGTATACGCAACAGATTGACACCGATAACCGCCGTCATCAAAACAAGTATAACGGTCCAGAACGCCCCTATCTCCTCACCTACAGCGATAATGACATACAGTTCTACCAGTGGAATAATAATAAATAATATGGGCCAGTTTCGAATCATTAGTTACTCTTTCGTTTTCAATTTTGTTATTTAAGATATTATTAAGCTGTTGTTTGCTAGTATTAGCAACTAACTTTTAGACACACCGCGACTGGTTTTTTGAACCTGCTATATAAAGTGTGTCTAACTAAAAACCAAACCATCGTAAGACAGGCATGCAACCAACATGATAAAACTTATTAAATCGATCACCACCTTTTTACTGTTGCTAACCATCAGTTTACCTCTTTGGGCTGCCGGAGGCTTTAATCTGTTAGATGATCTGGGCGGACAGGATGACATTCTTGATCCTGATGATGCTTTTCAAATCAGCTACGACTCGCAACCGGGGCAATTCAAGGTTAACTGGGTAATCGCCGAGGGACACTATCTCTATCTCGACAAAATGCAAATTAGCGCAAGTGATGCCAGTGTTATTGCTAAACCTTTGGTACTGTCAGCAGGCGAAGCCAAAGATGATCCGATATTTAACAAAACGCTTTACGTATATCATCATCTTGCCGAAGCCATGCTGCCCTATCAATATACTGACAATGGTGACAAAGATGTTACTTTCAAGGTTAGGTATCAAGGTTGCTCTGAAGTTTCAGGTATCTGTTACCCACCACAGACCAAACAATTTACGGTTAGGTTATCACCCATTTCCGCTGCGCAGGCGGCGGCTATAGAAAGCAGCCAGTCAGAACCAGTCTCTGAGCAGGATGAAATCACCAATGCACTAAAAAGTGGCAATACCTTGCTCACTCTACTCATATTTTTTGGCGCGGGATTATTATTAGCATTTACCCCCTGCGTATTTCCGATGATTCCTATCCTGTCTGGCATTATTGTTGGCCAGGGTGAAAATATTACAACCCGCAAAGCTTTTTACCTGTCGCTGGTTTATGTACTTGCCATGGCAATGACCTATACCATCGTCGGCATACTGGTTGGCTTATCCGGTGAAAATATCCAGGCATGGTTCCAGAACCCATGGATCATCGGTAGTTTTGCTGCCATCTTTGTTGCTTTATCTTTTTCTATGTTCGGCTTTTATGAGCTACAGATGCCGACGAGTGTACAAAGTAAACTGGTTAACATCAGTAATAGCCAACAAGGCGGTAACATTGTCGGTGTTGCCATTATGGGTTTCCTGTCAGCACTCATCGTGGGGCCATGTGTAACAGCACCCCTGGTTGGCGCGCTGATCTATATCGCAGAAACGGGTGACGCTGTTCTTGGCGGCCTGGCCCTGTTCTCGTTAAGCATGGGAATGGGCGCACCATTATTAGTTATCGGTGCATCAGCCGGTAAATTCTTACCCAGAGCCGGCGCCTGGATGGATGCTGTTAAGGCAGTGTTTGGCGTATTATTACTCGGACTCGCCATCTGGTTACTGGAAAGAGTTACCCCTGTTGGCGCTACCATGACGTTATGGGCCGCATTAATTATCGTTTCCGCAATTTACATGGGTGCGCTGGATAGTCTAGTCGCAGGCGGCAGTGGCTGGAAAAAACTGTGGAAAGGTTTAGGTGTATTACTACTTATCTACGGCATCATCATTTTGATTGGATTGGCTGGCGGTAATCGAAATATATTCCAGCCATTAAAAGGTTTAGGCGCAGTCTCTGGTACAGCAGTAGCTGTTGAGCATTTAAACTTTACGCAGATTAAAGGTGTCGATGGTTTAAATGTTGAACTGGCCAAAGCCAAAGCGGCTGGCAAAACAGTGATGTTAGATTTTTACGCTGACTGGTGTGTTTCATGTAAAGAGATGGAAGCATTTACTTTTTCCGATCCAGCCGTGAAAAAGGCCTTAGAAGGTGTTGTATTATTACAGGCCGATGTCACGCCCAATGATGATAAAGATACTGAACTATACAAACACTTTGGCATTATCGGCCCGCCTTCTATCATGTTTTTTGATGTTAACAGTAACGAACGTAGGAATTATCGAGTGGTAGGTTATATGCCGGCTGAGAAATTTAGCCAGCATATTAAATCTGCATTAAATTAATACATAAACTCTCTAACTCTCCGCTTATTACATTTACGATTAAATTTTAGTTTGGCGTTGCGGGTCTCGCCCCGCTGGCGAGTTACTCTTTTTCAACAGCCAAAAAGAGTAACCAGAAAAGACCGCCCCAATTCGTTTGCCCTTCGGGAATCTGAATTTTCGGCTATTGCCTACGAGCCCGTCCTGATGCGCCATCCGGGCGCACAGAACTAAATTCGCCGTCCATGGCGAATTTGCTCTACCAATAACCAAAAATTCAGCAAACGAAAAAGGGAGGGGTGTAAACAAAACCTAGAAGAAAAAAACAGAGTGGACTTTTTAAGTTACTTTTTATTGGGGTTGACGCCACAACCGCTTGTTAATTGCGCTATTGCTCAGCTAATTCATTAAAATTAATTGTTGATGGGTGTAGTGGCTCACCTTGATACACTACAACTTCCCTAGCCCCAGCACCATACCCCATCTCCCTGAATGCTCTAACTTCAATCATAGTTAGTCCACCCTCAGTTTTTTCCATTGGGTGCAATACAACGGCAGGCTGTGGTGTAAATATGCTTTTAGATAAAAGTTTTTTAATAATTAACTGCAGTAGTTTTTCGCCTGCCTGAAAATCAGAGAATAAGACCCTAGGATGTGAAAATGGGTTTATGCTTTCAGGCTGAGCTTTGTTACCAAAAGCTACAACATCCATTTTTCCTTTGCTTTTTGGTTTTATTTCCAATAACGGTTTCTCATCAAATACTTCATTAGATTGTATATTAGTTGCCTTAATTCTATGTTCCCAAATTTGAACGTATAGCGTTGTGCTAAATTTATTAATTAAATTGCGAATCATATTTTTATGCAACTAGACATATCGAATAAACTCACTTACCGCAATAAAATTCAACAGAATTGAGGTCAAGTGGAGCGCCTTGTCAGCAATTATTAATGTGCCAATATCCAGAATTCTTTTTCATCTACACCAATACCAGCACATGTAATCGTATCAGACATTATCTTGGACATGGTAATAACACCAGTGTTTGAGATTTTTATTGCCTGTAACTGACTGCCACAGTCCTTCCTTGATTGCGTTAATGGGAAATCAGGATTATTCTTGACTGAAGTTCCTACCACAAGCAAAACGTAAGATAGTATATCCTCGTAATATTCAACTCTTATTTCTTTAGAATTACTTTTCTTGATAAAGAAACAGTTCGATTTTAACATCAGATTTGATTCTTCATTATTGATCTTAATGCTACATTTTTCTGAATTTAAAGTGATGGCATTGTTGTTTACTGTGATTTCTGCGTTATTTGCACATGCAGAAGTACTTAGCATTACCAAGAACATTGACAATTTTAGTTTAATTTTCATTATTTTAACTCCCAGAACCATACTTCCTTAGACAAGGAAAAATAACTTGGCGCGCCACGTGTCATTACTGCCCCATTCCATAAGTCTATATGGTCGCCTTGATTTCCAGCGCCCCAAAAGTTCTTAAATAATACGATACCTTTTTTGTTTTTATAATCAGTGCTTTTTACTTTTTTCTTCTTTGTCGGCGTTCCGAACAAAGAATTTTGTTTTTCTATCCATGAAGCTAGCTCCTCGGCTCGCAGTACATGGGACTGACTATGGCCATGGCCGGGATAGCATTTAGCACCATTAAAACTGGTCAAGCTGACCCCAGATTTGTCAAGGCATACACTCATTCGAATTGCACATTGATTTGAAAAATTTATTTTTCCATTAGTACTACATGGATTAATAATCCCTTTAATAGCTGGGTGATTAACCCATAGTGTATTAAAAAATACAGTCATTTTTACTTCCTTGTTTTTATTGCTAACAGTCTATTAGGTGGTTGGCAGAAATATTGGGATAGATGGATGTCTTCCTATCACCAAGATCATAACCCGAAGTTTTACAGGGAAATATCTATTCTTGCAACGCATGTGTTTTTACTGTTTTGTTTTACCCCTCCCTTTTTCGTTTGCTGAAATCTCGGGCACTGGTAGAGTAAATTCGCCATGGACGGCGAATTTAGCCTTGTGCGCCCGGACGGCGCATCAAGGCGGGCTCGTTGGCAGTGACTGAGATTTCAGGAACCCTGCAAGGGCAAACGAGTTAGGGCGGCCTTTTCTGGTTACTCTTTTGGGCTGTAGCAAAAGAGTAACTCGCCCGCGAGGCGAGACTCGCAATCTATTAGAATAAACGTAATCTCAGATAGTTAGTAGTAGCGAACTGCAGGAAAATCTGAGGAAACTCCATCAACTCCCCCAGCATTTTCATATAAAATACATTGAATTATATTGCCATCCACCCCTCTTACATAAAATGAAAAACACATTAATGTTTATTGCTGTCGCACTCATCGCTGGCAGCACCGGCTATGCACTGCAACAATCCCTTAACCAGAACCCAATGCCAACGCAGGTACAGAATAACCCCGCAATTGGTCAGCAGCGCCCTGAGTTTGCTGCGCTCGATTTAGACGGTGAGTTACGCAACATCAAAGAATGGGACGGTAAAATAGTTTTTCTTAATTTCTGGGCAACCTGGTGCCCTCCCTGCCTGAAAGAAATTCCTGAATTTATCGAATTACAAAATAGCTACGGTGACCAGGGGTTTCAGATTATTGGTCTTGCCATTGACGATGAAGAAGCGGTTCGTCAATATGTCGAAGAAGTCGGCATGAATTATCCCTCCTTAGTGGTAGAAGCAGACGGTATTGGTCTAGCAAAACGTTTCGGAAACGGTATCGGTGCGCTTCCGTACACAGTTATCATCAATCGTGACGGCGAAATTAGCGACACGTTCAGGGGAGAACTCAGCAAGATACGGGCAAAAGAATTGCTTAAAGAACGTGGAATTCATTTATAACTTAGAATAAGTTGAACTATTTCACGAAATTCGCTACAAATTCGACGAAATAGTAGACATTTAGCCAATTTTTATGCACAATTCTCAGTTCATACTTAATATTTGGTTAAATAATTACCGAGATGCCCGACTTACTCGTCATCAATGGCCCCAATCTAAACCTGTTAGGCACACGTGAGCCTGAACATTACGGTTCAGATACACTGGCTAGCATTAACGATAAATTATCCAAAATTGCGGCGTTAAATGATCACAGCATAGACTTCGTGCAGAGCAATGCCGAATCAGAGCTAATCGAACACATTCATAATGCGGCCAAAAATAATGTTCGGTTTATCATTATCAACCCAGCAGCATTCACCCATACCAGTGTGGCTCTGCGCGACGCCTTGAGCGGTGTTGATATTCCATTTATTGAAATTCATTTATCTAATGTTCATGCTCGTGAAGCGTTTCGTGAACATTCCTATTTTTCAGATATTGCTGTTGGTGTTATCTCTGGCCTTGGTGCTCAAGGCTATGAACTGGCGTTACAGGCAGCAATTACACAATTACAACATGACCAATCAAGTCAGGGTTAACTGCTATGGATATTCGTAAAGTAAAAAAACTAATCGAGCTGCTGGAAGAATCCGGTATCGCTGAAATTGAAATTCACGAAGGTGAAGAATCAGTACGTATCTCACGATACTCTGCCAACGCACCTGTTCAGCAATACGCTGTAGCGCCACCAGCACCCGTTGCTGCCGCGGTTGAGACAGAAAGCTCTAGCGAAAGCCCGGCGATTAGCGGTCATACCGTCAACTCACCCATGGTTGGCACCTTCTACACCTCTGCCTCACCTGGGGCACCCGTTTTTTGCAAAGTGGGTGACAGCGTCAATGAAGGTGACACCATCTGCATTATTGAGGCGATGAAAATTCTTAACCAGATTGAAGCAGACAAGTCCGGCGTCGTTAAAGCTATTCTTGTTGAAAACGCTCAACCAGTTGAGTTTGGCCAACCGCTCGTTGTTATCGAATAAGGCACAGTCACATGATATCCAAAGTTGTTATTGCCAATAGAGGTGAAATCGCATTACGCATACTGCGCGCCTGTCGAGAACTCGGTATAAAAACCGTTGCTGTTCATTCTGAAGCGGATCGCGATCTCAAACACGTCCGACTCGCTGACGAGTCTGTTTGCATCGGACCTGCGCCGTCTGACCAAAGTTACCTCAACGTGCCCGCAATCATCAGTGCTGCCGAAGTTACCGATGCCGTTGCCATTCACCCCGGTTATGGTTTTTTGTCTGAAAACGCTGATTTTGCCGAACGCGTAGAAGACAGCGGGTTTATTTTTATTGGCCCATCCCCTGAATCCATTCGCACCATGGGCGACAAAGTCGCGGCTATCGAAGCGATGCAAAGTGCCGGGGTGCCCTGTGTACCCGGTTCTGACGGACCACTGGGTGAAGATGCAGATCTTAATCAGCAGCTGGCCAAAAAAGTTGGTTACCCCATCATTATTAAAGCCGCTGGCGGTGGTGGTGGTCGCGGTATGCGAGTCGTGCACTCTGATGCGACCTTACAAAGCTCTATCGCATTGACCAAGCAGGAAGCCGGTACCTTTTTTGGTAACAACATGGTGTATATGGAAAAATACCTGGAAACACCACGCCATGTAGAAATTCAGATTTTATCCGATGGCCAGGGTAATGCGATTCATCTGGGTGAACGTGACTGTTCTATGCAGCGACGTAACCAGAAAGTAGTGGAAGAAGCACCTGCTCCCGGCATTACCGAAAAACAACGCAAAAAAATAGGGCAGCGCTGCGTCGATGCCTGCGTAAAAATGAAATATCGTGGTGCTGGCACGTTTGAATTTTTATATCAGGACGGTGAATTCTATTTCATAGAAATGAATACCCGTGTACAGGTAGAACACCCGGTGACCGAGATGGTGACCGGCGTAGACATCATCAAAGAACAGCTCTACATCGCTTCTGGTGAAAAACTGCGATACAAACAGAGTGACATCGTAATCAGAGGCCATGCCATCGAGTGCCGCTTAAACGCAGAACATTCAAAAACATTTATGCCCTCTCCAGGCAAAATCGAACGTTATCATCCGCCCGGCGGACCTGGCATCCGTATTGATACGCATATCTATGGCGGATATTCCGTGCCACCGCATTATGATTCAATGATCGGGAAATTGATTGCATACGGAAGCGACCGAGATGTTGCACTTGCACGTATGCGAGGCGCGCTGGATGAGATTAGCATTACCGGCATAAACACCAATATCGATTTACATAAAGAAATTATTGGTGACGCAAACTTTCAGGCGGGTGGCACCAACATCCATTACCTTGAGAAAAAATTAGGACTGTAGTTGGCAGTTGGCAGTTGGCAGTTGGCAGTTGGCAGTTGGCAGTTGGCAGTTGGCAGTAAAAAGCTTAAAAAATACAGGTCCCTGTCAAGCGACTTTCATTTTTTTAAAACTGTTTTTCGCTTTTAACTGCCAACTAATAATTAATAACTACAAACGCTTCACCTTATAACCTTTTTTCGTAAGCGCATTAACAATACCTTTTTTACCTAGCAGGTGGCCGCTGCCAACAACAACGAAGTAAGACGTTTTTGTTGTCGACTGCTGTTTTAGCATAATCTCGATTTTTGAAGTCATCTGCCGGTTTCTTTCATAAAACAGACGGTCATATATCTCAGTAAACGCCGGGTACTGATCGATCGCATCTTCGAACAAAAGTTTGTTCATCTGCGATTCATCACCCTGCTTCCAGTAATGGACCATATCTGCCATTAACGCCTCTGATTCATCTAGTGAGAACAGACTTTCTTTAAGCAACAGGTCAGCGTTTGGCATATCTAAAAACAAGCCGATCTGCTGCTCCAGCGTTTCAAGTTCAATTATCTGCTTCTTCGGTTTTTTTGCCGCTTTCAACAAAAAGTGAATATCGATACCTAGCTGCGGATCAAGCCCCATCTGCATCGCATGTGCAGCACTCAAGGTAAGCACCAGAATACCCGGTTTGAAATTTTTTACAGCCTCATAGTCAATATTAAGATGCTCTAAGCGCTGTCTTAGCTGCAACCAGGTGTCTTCAGAGATAACATCCTTGATCGTCTCACCCGCTTTGTACGCACCCTTTTGTGACACTAACTGATTGTACGAATCATGATCAATCTGATTTATATCCAGTTCCACCACCAGATATTTGGAACGATCAAATGCATCTTCTATCTCTTGCCTTAATGGATAAAAACTTTTATCCGCAAAATGTATCGACCCGGTTAGATACACCACCGAGTCATCGGAGTTCACTTGCCAGATGAACGCTTTATCATTAGCTGCCTGCGCAGATGAAAAAACGAAAATACTTAATATAATTAACAGCTGTCGTAGCATTATTTTTAGCTCGGCTTTAGCTCTAGTGCGCGTTTGTAAACATCATTTTTATGTTCACCGGTGAGCTTTACCACCAGAGTCACTGACTGTTTTACCGGCAATTCGGCAAGTAATATCGACAGGTAATGATCAACCTGTGTCTTATCTGTAACCGCCTCCACGTCACCCTCGACCACCAGCACTATCTCACCTTTACGCTGATTGCTATCGGACTCTACCCAATCGACCAGGGCGGACAATTCCATTCTCTTAATGGTTTCGAATGTTTTTGTTATTTCTCTGGCAAAACCTACACGTCTATTTTCACCGAATACTGTCTGCATATCTTTTAGTGTTTCGATTATCTTGTGACAGGAAACGTAGAAGATCATCGTTTGCCTTTGCTCAGAAAATTGTTCGAAAAAATGTAGTCGCGCACCCTGTTTCGCAGGAGGAAAACCTTCAAATGAAAAGGCATCTGTTGCCAGGCCGGCAGCACTTAGTGCCGCGATAGCCGCACAGACACCCGGTATCGGCACCACCTTAATTTCTCTGTCGTGTGCCTGTGTGACCAGTCGATAACCCGGGTCACTGATCAGCGGTGTGCCGGCATCAGAAATAAGTGCAATACTCATTCCAGATTCAAGATCATCAAGCAGTTTCCCCGTCATCCGATCTTCATTATGTTCATGGTAGGCACGTGATTTTGTCTGAATACCAAGATGTGACAATAGTCGCTGGCTGTGCCGGGTGTCCTCCGCAGCAATAATATCCACCTGCTCTAGAACAGATATTGCGCGCTGCGTAATATCTGCTAAATTTCCTATTGGAGTAGCAACAAGATACAATGTACCCGGCAAAATCTCTGACCCCAATGAGTCAGAATTAGACAGCGTAGACTTATTTTCAGGGATATCGATTGACACTTTTAGGCTCGCAAAACATACTTAACTTCTCAATAACAACAAAATACAGCCACCAGATACTATCTTGAAATCTTATACATTAAAACTCTTTTTATTGCTCTGTATTTCTATACTCACCGCATGTGACACTCAGCCAGTAAAACCCGAGCAGGCAGACGACGCTGAGTTACAGCCTGTCACCGAACAACAGGCTACCTTAACCGAAGAAGCGACCAGGTTACT
Organism: uncultured Gammaproteobacteria bacterium; assembly: GCA_913065105.1. GTDB lineage: Bacteria > Pseudomonadota > Gammaproteobacteria > SZUA-229 > SZUA-229. The sequence goes on from CAJXZZ010000064.1 coordinate 13,067, forward strand.
CCAGCTTGCTGAAGACAGTGATACTGAAGCACAACAACTTGAGTATCGTATCCAGGCCGCTCAACTGTACATCGTGATCGGTAAAATCAACCTGGCGAAAGAACAGCTGAACATATTAAAAAGCCTTTACCCCTTAGATGAAACAGGTGTTGCTGTAAGTACAGAACCTGTCTCAGCTTCAACCACAGCCGCATTATCACTTCTTGCTGCAGAGATAGCGATCGCTGAGAAAAATATACAACTAGCCGAACAACTTACTGCTGAAGTCAAACCAGTCACTCGAGCGCAGCAAATAAAATTTTATTCACTCAAGGCCGACATTGACTATCTAAATGGAAATTATATGTTTGCAGTTGATCGACGCGTGCAACTCGACACCTACTTGCATGATGAAAAAAGTAAAAGTCAAAACAACAAAAAAATCTGGGCAGCACTATCGAGCCTGACAACGACACAATTAAACAATCAACAAAGCAGAAAACCAGTCATCATAGGCTGGTTAGATCTGGCTAAAGTCGTACGTAGCGGCCAGCAAAATGTTGACCAGTTTGAAAACAATCTACTCGACTGGGGCACGCGCCACCCATTACATCCAGCGAACGCAACTTTTTTAAGTGAAATAATTACTGATTACCAAACGGATATATCAGAAGCGAAACACATCGCTGTACTACTACCCATGCACGGTGATTTATCCAATGTAACGGCTACTATTAAAAATGGTCTGTTAAGTGCGTTTTACAATGACTCCAACTCTGCAATAAAACCTGCTATCAATTTTTACGACAGCAGCAATGAGAACCTAACGTTCAATCAACTCTACCAACAGGTGCTTGATGATGGCGCTACTACTATCATCGGCCCGCTTAATAAAGTGCTAATCAGTCAACTCGCACAACAGAGAGAACTTGAAGTCCCTGTGCTCACGCTAAATTACTCGGAAAACTCATTCTCCCAGACTAAAAACCTTTATCAGTTTGGATTATCACCGATAGACGAGGCGCATCAGGTTGCTGAATTAGCCATCAAACAAAACAAAAAACGTGCCGCTGTGTTTTATCCTGACAGCGAATGGGGTAGACGTTTAAGCAAAGCATTTACCGAACATTACGAATTATTAGGCGGTAAGGTGCTAACAGAAGCAAACTATGCCGTAGACACTAATGATTACAGACGCCCTATCAGAAGCCTGTTTAATCTTGACCAAAGCGCTATCAGGCACCGCAAACTAGACAATGTTATTGGCAAGAACACACAGACTGAACCTTATCGTCGCCAGGACATTGATATGATATTTCTTGCCGCAACCCACCGCTCTGCAAGGAGCATCATGCCTGCATTTAAATTTCATCATGCAGGAGATTTACCCGTATATTCAACATCACATGTTTACACAGGAAAAATAAACCGTGATCTGGATCGTGATTTAAATGGTTTAGTATTTTGTGATGCGCCATGGATTCTTCAGAATGACTCAGATTTAGCAAAAGTTTTTACACAGAATTGGCCTCAACAGGAAAATCTTACCCGTTTATTTGCTCTTGGTATTGACGCCTATCATCTAGTTTATAATCTCAATTACCTTGAGAATAAAGACTACGCTTTCTACTCAGGTCAAACCGGTAATATTCAGTTAGACGATAACAACCGTATGACACGGACATTACTCTGGGCAAAATTCACTAAAGGACAACCTGTTTATTTTGAACCGGCCATATCTGAAGCAGAAACAGATACACCATAAAACAGACATATGAAAAACTAATTACTTTTAACTCTATTGAAAGCCGATCATCTAAAACAGGGAGAGGATGCCGAAGCTGCATGTTGCCGCTATCTCAAATCGCAGGGCTTAAAGCTTATTAATAAAAATTTTAGCTGTCGATATGGTGAGATCGACATCATCATGCTGGAGAAAAAAGTACTGGTATTTGTCGAAGTTCGTTTCCGTAAAAACAATAACTTTGGCGGCGGCTTAGCGAGTATTACTGCTTCAAAACAACAAAAATTGCGAAAAACAGCCGAGTTATACTTGCAACAAAACAAGCAGTATGAAAACGCTCGATTTGATGTTGTTTCTATGTCGAAAAACAATCAAACTAAGACAGATAAACAACAATATACTTTTGACTGGATAAACAATGCCTTTTAGGTAGACTTATCTTTCGCCAACGATACTCAGGGTTGTCATGGATCTAATCTCACGAATAAACAAAAATTTTCAGGACAGTATCAGTGCCAAGCAGCTGGCAGCAGAAGTGCTTGCCGAGCCAATCAGCCGCGCAGCACAGATCATTACGCAGTGCTTCCTCAATGGCGGCAAAGTATTGTCCTGTGGAAATGGCGGATCTGCCGGAGATGCCCAGCATTTCTCCTCAGAGATGCTCAATCGTTTTGAGATGGAACGACCCGGCCTGCCCGCGATAGCTTTGACTACAGATAGCTCCACCGTGACATCTATCGCGAATGACTATAACTATAACCAGATATTTTCAAAACAGGTAACCGCTCTGGGACACGCTGGCGATGTATTACTGGCTATCAGCACAAGTGGCAACTCTGACAACGTTAATAGAGCAATAGATGCTGCTCACGACCGCGAGATGATAGTAATCGCCTTAGACGGAAAGTCAGGCGGCGAAATGGCAGGAAAATTATCATTAAATGATGTTGAGATATGCGTGCCTTCCGAATCAACGGCACGAATTCAGGAAGTACATTTACTGGTGATCCACTGTATCTGTGATCTGATTGATCATCAGCTTCTCGGTGGGTGAAAGATAGTTGGCAGTAAAGTCTAAAAGACCATAACACCCTGTCTATACTTTGTTATTTAAATAATTTCTTTTAACTACAAACTGCCAACTTTCTTTATTTTACGACTCGTAGACTTGGCCGCTTAGGTTTTTCTGGATCTGGTTCCGGCTCATTATCATCGTCGTGCGATGATACCGCACCATCATCCTCAGAAAACATCATACCCTGGCCATTTTCCTTGGCATATATCGCTAACACTGCATCGATTGGGATGTAGATTCCGAAAGACTGACCAGAAAAGCGCGCACTGAAAGTAACTTCGGCGTCACCTAAGACCAGGCCGGTGACTGCCATCGGCGCAACATTCAGAATAATTTTACCATTCTGTATATGTTCAGAAGGTACCTGAACACCTTCTACTGACGCATCAGCCAGCAGATGCGGCGTCATGCCATTGTCAGCAATCCACTGATACATGGCACGAACAAGATAAGGACGACTGGATGTCATTTGCATAGCGGTTATATTACAACATTTACATAGATATCAAATACCGAGCATCGGCGAGTTGATACCTACAGTGAAGATGATAGCGAATTTTATAAACGCAGTTCTCGCTCTGCTTCCGTAAGACTCAAAATAAAACCTTCGCGTTCAAATAAACGATCAGCATAAGTATTAATCGCTTTAGCTTCTTTCGGCAATTCGATACCGTAATGACGTAAACGCCATAATATAGGCGCAATACTGGCATCGACCAGAGTGAATTCTTCACTGAGAAAATACGGTGTTACTTCAAACACTTCAGCAACAGACGCAAGACTATCAGTAAGATCTTTTTTTGCTTTAGCGACTGCTTTCTCACCTTTGGTTTCAATAATATCTACCAGGGGATACCAGTCATGCTCTAGCTGAAATAAAGTTAAGCGAGTTTGCGCACGCTGCACTGGCCCTACCGGCATCAATGGCGGATGCGGAAAACGCTCTTCCAGATATTCCATGATAACGCGAGAGTTATATAACACCAGATCACGATCAATCAGTGTTGGCAAACTGCCGTAGGGATTTAAATCAATCAAATCCTCGGGTAATTTTTTAGGATCAACCAGAGTAAGTTCGTGTGCGATGTCCTTTTCGCATAAAACGATACGGGTACGGTGACACTCAATTGATAATGACGTGGTATATAGATTCATAGCTTTTCCAGTCGGAGAGAAACGATTAATACGGGTTGTCGATAAACAGGTCGCTTAAACTTTTGCTGGCGCTGGATACATAATCATATCCAGTGACCAGCAAAATACGTAATAAATACTTTAGTGTACGTCCTTCCAGTATTCTTTCTTCAGCGCATAAGCAAAACCAAACAGCACTATCAGGAACAACAACACCTTCCAGCCCATGCTGCGACGCTCAACCTGCACTGGTTCCGCAATATAAACCATGAAGTTAACCAGATCACCAAGGAACATATCGTATTCAGCACGGCTTAATGTACCGGCTTGAATCTGCTCGAAACCTTCAACCTCTTCGACGGCAACATCACCGTGCATCACTGTTTTATAAACAGGTTCCTGCAAGCCCTGTAGACGCCATAAAACATGTGGCATACCAACATCAGGGAATACAGTATTGTTGAAACCTGTTGGACGGTAGGAATCAACATAGAAGTTGCGCAAATAGGTATAAACCCAGTCAGCACCACGAGCGCGAGCAGCTAATGACAGATCAGGTACCGCTGTACCAAACGCATTTTTCGCGTAATCAGCGGTCATTGATACTTTCATCAAATCACCAATTTTCGCTGGCGCACCTTTTTTGCCACGGGTATGAATCAACATATCACGTACATCTTCTTCAGACATTTCCAGGTCTTTGGCAATACGGTTAAAACGCATGAACGAAGCGGCGTGACAACTATAACAATAGTCACCAAAAGCTTTTGCACCACGACGTAATGATTCTTTGTCGTTTATATCAATCGGTGCCTTGTACAGGTGCGCACCGCTTGACGCTGTTGCCATCATAGGCATCAATAGAACCGCAGCGGCCATAAATAAAGTAATTAGCTTATTTTTCATGATGTCACCCTATCTGGAACAGGCTTGGTGCTTTCGTTTTTAGATGTGACATA
>CAJXZZ010000065.1 GCA_913065105.1 uncultured Gammaproteobacteria bacterium
ATGTAATAGCGGGATGTGAGCCCTGGAATTCGCCACCGGACCTGGCTGTGTGCTTGCTGCTGGTTAACTCGATGCACTCGATAGTTAGTGTCAAATAAACCATGGCACTTTACGGGGTCAGGCCTTACATTTCACATGTTTTCATGCAGCTTTACTACCCGACTCACTGTAACATAACTTACACCGAACCATTTCCCTACTTCAGAAAAACGGGTGTCGGACTGAGCCTCCCCTTTTTTTATAAATCCCACAGATACTTCCTCTATTGTGATGTAAAGTAAAAGTCCTTACTTTATGGTTTGAAGGATATAAAACAGAAGAGAGAGATCACAATGAAAATTTCAAATGTAACTATTGCGGGTGCTGGTACATTAGGTTCCCAGATTGCATGGCAAACAGCTTTTAATGGTTTTAATGTAACCGTTTTTGATGCTTTTGAAAAAAGCCTGGAAACCAGCAAGAGATATCACCAGCAATATGCTGAGCTGTTTCTGAAATCACGCGGTGCTTCCCAGGATGAGATCGATCAAACAATGGCCAGGTTGCGTTATACGACTGATTTAGCTGAGGCAGTGAAAGATGCCGACATTGTCAGCGAATCCATTCCTGAAAATCTTGAGATAAAGCAGTCGTTTTATCAGGATCTGGATAAGGTAGCGCCTGAAAAGACTATTTTCACAACTAATTCATCCACCATAATTCCCAGTGAAATTGTCAGTGCCGTTGATAGACCCGAAAAATTTCTGGCGCTTCACTTTGCTAATGGTATCTGGGATGCAAATATAGCTGAAGTAATGGGACATGCGGGAACAGACGCTGCTGTTTTTGATCAGGTCGTTGAATTTGCACGCGCCATTGGAATGGTTCCCGTTCCAATTCATAAGGAACATAATGGTTATGTTCTAAATTCATTGTTAGTGCCATTATTATCTGCCGCCGGAACTTTATATACTAAAGGTGTGGCTGATGTTGAAAGTATTGATAAAACATGGATGATCTCTACAGCAAGTAAAATGGGGCCGTTTGGAATTATGGATATCATCGGTATGCAAACCATATATGATATCGAAATGCTATTGGGTAAGAAGTTTAATGATCAGGCAATGTTGGCACGCGCAGAATTCTTCAAGAGTAACTTTATAGACAAAGGTAAATTGGGCGTTAAAAGCGGTGAAGGCTTTTATAAATACCCGAATCCAGCTTATAGCGATCCCACTTTTCTAAAACCATATATCTCAAAGACTACAAAAACATAAGATTAGGAGGAACAGATGAAAATACAAAAAAATACTCAGCCAACTAATTCAAAAGTATATCTTGTCGGTAGCGGTATTGCTTCTCTAGCCAGTGCGACATATCTAATCAAAGATGCTGGAGTACCCGGTGAAAATATTCATATACTCGAGCAAGATGACATAGCAGGCGGCGCCCTTGACGGTAGTGGCGATACGGAAAATGGATTTATCATTCGCGGTGGAAGAATGCATGAAGAGCACTTTGTATGCTACTGGGACTTGTTATCCAACATTCCATCGCATGATGATCCCAATGTCTCTGTGCGAGATGAATGTTTTGAATTTAATTCCAGATACGTCTCTCATGCACAAGCTCGATTACTCAAAGATGGAAAAAAAGTTGATCTTTCGTCTTTTGGGCTCTCCATGAAAGAGCAGACTGATTTATTGAGACTGACCTTTGCTTCTGAAAGCTCATTAGACAATGTTCGGATTGAAGACTGGTTCGAAAAAGAATTTTTCGAAACCAATTATTGGTATCTCTGGACATCGATGTTTGCATTTCAAAGATGGAGTAGTGTAGCGGCGATGAGGCGTTATATGAAACGATTTATTCACCTGTTAGGTGGCATGCCTACGCTGGGTGGCATCCTGCGTACAAAATATAGCCAATACCACTCTGTTGTTTTGCCGCTTCAAAGATACCTGCAAGAAAGGGGGATACATTTTGATATGCAGACACAGGTTACAGATATAGACTTTGACCTGTCTGCCGATAAAAAAACCGCTACCGTTATACACACTGTCAATAGACACCAAAATAGAGAAGAGATTAAGCTCGGAGAAAATGACTATGTGTTTGTTACCAACGGTTCAATCACTGAAAGTACTGCCAATGGTTCCTGGACAAAAGCGCCCGTTTTAAAAGATAAATCGACTTCTGGCTCGTGGATGCTGTGGGAGAAAATAGCCAAAAAAGATAAAGCCTTTGGTAACCCCGGCGTTTTTAGCGACAATATCGACTTGCAAAAATGGTACTCATACACGGCAACGCTGCAAGATGACACCTTCCATGATTATATGGAAGATTTTTCAGGTAATTTAAATGGCACCGGTGGTTTGGTAACCATGACAGATTCAAACTGGTTGATGTCTATTGTGGTTGCCCGACAACCGCATTTTCCCAACCAGCCAAAAGATGTAAAAATATTCTGGGGGTATGGATTGTACCCTGATAGAGAAGGCAATCACGTAAAGAAAAAAATGTCTGAATGTAATGGTGAAGAGATACTCGAAGAACTCTGGTTTCACCTCAAAATACAGGACCTGATGAAACCCATTGTGAGTTCAGGAAAAGTTAATTGTATCCCGGTATCCATGCCATTTATAGATAGCCTCTTTATGCCATGTGCAAAGGGAGATCGCCCAGATGTTTTACCGAAAGGAGCAAGCAATTTTGCTTTTCTTGGTCAGTTTGCTGAAGTGCCAAATGATTGCGTCTTCACTGTTGAATACTCTGTACGATGTGCTCAAACGGCAGTTTACGGACTCTTTGAATGTGGGAAGGATGTGTTACCAGTCTATGATTCCATTCATAAACCTAAAGTGCTAATAAAAGCCATGAAAGCAATTAGCAGGTAGAAATATTAACCACATATAAGGGCATCAACACACCCCATGTCTCTCTCTGAATGAAAAACAAATACCATGTTAGGTAATATTCACATAACTATCGCAGGCGACGGTTATATTGGAAAGTTGTTGGGCTGAAGACATCGACCTGTCAGAAAGGTCCTGGGGTCAGGCTAACACTCTGTTTTTTCTTAGACCCTTTTTTTTCAAAGCAGATATGATCATGGACAACTGAGTAACCGAATTAAATGGGGTCAGAGCACAGTTTTCGCTAATATTAGAAACAACTGTGCTCTGACCCCACTTTTCCCCTGCTATTCCTCCTTACTAACTTCCCGTATTTTCCTGGCCAAATAAATAGTATGACGACTACCCTTCCCTTTATGCGCCCTAACGATTTTATCTTTTACCTTATAGCCAGCTTTTTTCAGTTGCTGAATGAATTTTGGATCAAACCAGGCTGACCATATCGCTAACACGCCACCAGGATGAAGTGTGTCACGTATAGCCTGTAAACTTTCAATTGAATATAAATCGTTATTGTCGGCTTGTGTAAAACCCTCGGGGCCGTTATCAACATCTAATAAAACTGCGTTATAAGTGGCTTGCCTCATTATAAAAAGTTCAGCCACATCACCCAGGTGTATTTGAACTCTATCATCATCAAGCGGCCTGCCTGCACATTCGCCCAATGGGCCTTTATTCCATTCAATAACTTCGGGTACCAGTTCAGCAACCACCACCTGAGAACTTTTTGATGTTGCTTTGAGTGCTGCCGCCAGAGTAAAGCCCATGCCCAGGCCACCGACTAACACCTTAGCATTCTCCATGCCTTGAATATGCGCGCAACCTAACTCAGCCAGGGCTAGCTCGGAACAATGTTTTCGACTGTTCATTAACTCGCCACGCACACCTTTTAGATGAATAGAAAAATCATCCCCGCACTGAGTTAGCCTTAGTTCACCCCCGTTATTGGGAATGTTGGCTGTGCCTAATAATGTCGAAGGAATCATATTTTTAATTTAACTGTGGAGGCTTTGATTATGTAGTTTTAACATAATCGTATTTTTTGGATTTATTTTCTTGTGACTAATTAATTATAACGGTTGAGTTAAACGGCCGAGCGTAAGCGAGGTCGCGACTTAAACGATTTGATATATGTGGAACGTCAGCATTCTGTAATACTTACCGCAAGTCCGCCTAATGCTGTTTCTTTATATTTATGTGACATTTCTAATCCGGTTTGCTTCATCGCTTCAATACAATTATCCAGTGGCATGAAGTGGTCGCCGCTACCTCGAAGTGCGAGGGATGCTGCTGTATATGCTTTAATGGCACCAAAACCATTACGCTCAATACAGGGTACCTGAACAAGGCCATTAACTGGATCACAAGTCATACCAAGGTGATGTTCGAGCGCTATCTCGGCGGCATTTTCCACTTGTTGAGGTATGCCACCACGAATTGCACACAAACCAGCGGCAGCCATCGCTGCTGCGGAACCGACCTCACCCTGACAACCAACTTCTGCTCCGGATATCGAGCTTCTATGTTTAATTAAACCTCCAACAGCACTGGCTGTAAGAAGAAATTCCCGTACTTGCTCTTTTGTACCTTGTTCATGGGTAACGAAATAATAGAGAACAGCAGGAATAACACCGGCTGCGCCATTTGTTGGAGCTGTCACAACCATATTTCCTGCTGCATTTTCTTCATTCACAGCCATGGCATAAGCACATAACCAGTCATTGATATTTGCTTTTTCTGGATTATTTTTAATGTCTTGATAAAGGTCTTTTGCGCGACGCGGAATACTCAAACCACCAGGCAATAGGCCATCACCTTCCAAACCCCTTTCAATACATGTTTGCATGGCTTGCCATATTTTATCCATGCCATTATTAAGCTCGCTTTCGGTCAGGTGTTCTAGCTCATTAATTCGCTTCATCTGTGCGATTGAAATGTTATCGCCCACCGCCATTTTTAACATAGCGTTTGCTGAATCAAACGGATATTTGCACGAAGCAGAAGACTCCATTTTAAGAGGTGCCTGCAATTGATTAATTTCAGCCATGGTATTGATAAAGCCACCACCAATTGAAAAATAAGTTTCTGATAAATATATCTTATTGTCGCTACCTATAATTTCAAAAATCATACCATTCGGATGCTCAGGTAATGGCTCCCCTTTATCAAAAATAATATGATTATCTGGATGAAATGAAATATTGAGATTCTTGCCTATACAAATTTGATCACTATCCCAGATCTGTTTAACCAGGTCTTCAATGTTTTTATCGACCAGGCTGGCCGGTAAATGGCCATTCAATCCTAAAGCAACTGCACGATCTGTAGAATGTCCTTTACCAGTAAAAGCTAAGGATCCCTTAAGGGTGCAACGGATAAACAAGTCCTCTGTACTTGAGGCGTTTAATTTCAGTTCTTTTATGTGATCGATGAAATCATTTGCGGCAACCATTGGACCGAGCGTATGCGAACTCGACGGGCCAATACCGATTTTAAATAGTTCTAATACACTTATAAACATGGAAGCATCTTTAATTTATTAACGTAATAAGACTGTATCAACTACCTTACATATATAACGATTTGGGTAGGACGCGCGATGTTTTTTTCGCGTCGCACTTGACTCGCTTGTCATGTGTTTCCTGCGTGTTGCTTAATGCCAGCGAAGCCTTGTTGAACGCTCCCTCTAACAGGCCGCGAAAAAAATGTTTTCTGCAACAATGAAAAAGAAAACTTATCACTTCGATTCCAGGGAAATAACGATACACAACGCGCCATTGTGCAGTAACCAAATATTATCTGAGCCCATGTTCCTATGGTAGGAATCCAGTATATCAATTGTAGTGGCTCTGGTAGCGCAACGATAAGAAGCATTAAATACCAAAAACGCACTTGTACAGGAAAGGCAGTAATGCTTTTTTCTCGGAAAATGAAATGTATTAACTGAAATATGGTTAGGCCGATAGCTAATATGAACCCGATAGAATTACCTGAAACAGCATATGTAAGTAGTCCTGCAGTTACAAGCCAATACCACCAACCTATATCTTTATACTCAATCATAAACATATAACTCTCCTCAGATTGTTTTACACATAACGCCTTGCTAAGCGGCGTGTTTTTTACGTCCGCTTGAGCTACTTGTTAAGCCTTTATGCGTAATTTCTGCGATAAGGCAAAACATGTAAATCAGACTTATTTTGGCGAGATTGCCAAAGGTCGTAGGCATTTTGAAGGCGAAGCCAGTGGTCGGCAGATGGCTTTTTAAATACCAGCTCTAAACGTAATGCCATCTCTGGCGTGATTGCACCTCTACCATTTAAAACTTTTGAAAGCGTTTTACGGCTAACATTTAAATGCTCTGATGCATCTGTAATGGTGAGTTCTAAAGGGGTAATTACTAACTCTTTTAAAATTTCACCAGGGTGTGCGGGGTTATGCATACTCATTAGTGATAATCCTCATAATTAACTATTTCAGCATCTCGACCTATAAACCGAAATGTTACTCTCCAATTACCACTGACAGAAACTGACCAAATGTTTTTACGACTACCTTTCAGTTCGTGTAACCGTAAGCCGGGTAAGTCCATATCCTGCGGGCTTTCTGCCTGATCAAGGTTGGTGAGTATTAACCTTATGCGTTTGGCATGTTTTGTTTGAATGCCAGACGATTTACCAGTTTTGTAGAAACGCTCTAATCCTTTATGTATAAAACTAGTTATCATGGGAACAATTGTAACCTAATAGGTTACGTTGTCAAGCGAGTGATTATTAGGGCTTAACTACAAATAGATGTCCAAATTGACATATTTATTTACGTCATCATGATACACGTATCGGCTGTTTAAACAATAAAAGCAATAACGTAAAACAATTCTTACAAAACATTAAAAAAACTAACACATCATAAGAAATAGGCCAGGCTCAATTAGTTCGCAAATCTCCCCACTAAATCTCACTGGCCGGCGCAATATCTGCAAACACACTAATCTCCATCCAGCGACTGACATCTTTAATCAGCGCCTTCGGTCCAACTAGTTTCAGCTCATCACCTGCAATCGCTTTTTTATAGCTAGTATCCCCCATCCATATTCCTGCCATGGTTTTTACGGTTGTAGTGAAATACACATCGACTTCTTTACCGGGGTCTTTTACACACAGGTCGACGTCGTTGCCTTTTACCACCATCCACCAGTTGGGGTAGTTTTTGATATCGGTAAATTTAAAACGGATGACGGTTTCGTTGCCGATGAGGTTTTGTGGATTGATGCTGCGTTTGAGATACAGCATTAACAGTTCGACGTCGTAATCTTTTTCGGTAAGGTTTGAGCGCGCCCAGCGCATACCCCAGTCGCCCAGTGTTCTGATGATAGGCAGCAGTTCACTGCAGGATTTGGTGGGGAAGTATTCGTAACCTTTCTGGTTGGAGATTTTCTTTTTTAATACCAGACCATGTTCTTCAAGCGTGCTCAGTCTTTTAGAAAGCATAGTGGGTGACATAAGGCTGAGGCCGCGCTGCAGTTCGCTGAAACGTGTGCCGCCCATGAGCAGTTCACGCACCACTAACAGCGTCCATTTTTCGCCGATTATTTCGCTTGCCTTGGCTATCGGGCAAAACTGACCGTAGTCCATCGCTCCTCTCCTCCCACAAAAAAACATTGGTAACTCAATGTATTCGTCATGTATCCGCTGAATTTTATTGTAACCCAAAACTAACTCCAGAAAATAGAGTTAGTTACTACAGTTTCTGTAGTTGGTTACTACAGATTGTGTTGTAGAGACTGTGGCCGCCCGCTCCTATCATTTAGTCATCGACAGAACGAGCTGTCGGGTTACCCATAGGAGAACATCATGAATTCAAAAATAACAGACGTAATCATCCATACCAAAGAACAACTTAGCGAGCAGCAGTTCGCTGAGGTTACCGACCACGTCTATAAGACGGAAGGCATCGTATCGCTCAGCCGTAATGTACACACACCCAAGTTTTTGATGGTGGTGTATAACGCTGGCAACACCCGTGCAAACAATATTTTAAAAACGGTTACCGGTCTGGGTTACGACGCATCGCTTGTCGGTATCTAAGTGTGCAATAAGAAACATTAATACGAACTTAAATTTTTAGGAGAGATGAAATGACTACAACCAATACTGCAGAACAAACAAGTAACCTGGTCAATGGCGTCGACGTAAGCCAGTTGATGAACGTGATCGGTGAGATCGAAGCGGACCAGGACTATGCACAGTTTCAGTTTCGCGTTACTAACCAGTGGATCGACGGCAGCCTGAATCGCAGCCGGATAAAAGATTATTATGCAGGTAACGCTGAGGACAGCACACGTAAAGATGCATTCACACTTGATGCGGATGAACCACTGATCGCTGCCGGACACGACAGTGCACCGAATGCAATGGAGTATGTATTGCACGCACTGGCAAGCTGCCTGACCGGCACTATGATCTACCACGCAGCAGTGCGTGGCATCGAAATTGATTCTGTCGAATCATCCTACGCAGGCGACATGGATGTTCGTGGACTGTTTGGTATGACCGAAGGTGTGCGCAAAGGCTTTAACAAAGTCAGCGTCGAGATGCGCGTTAAGAGTAAGGCTAGTGTTGATGAGCTGACTGAGTGCGCCATGTTCTCGCCGGTGTACGAGATGGTGTCGAAGGCGTTGCCGGTTGAGTTTAAGTTATCGGTTTATTGATATTCTTAATACTAAATTAAAGGGGACGGGTATATTTAACTTATAAATAGATCCGCCCCCTTTCTCTTGCCCCCTATTATTTTGGAGACTGACACCTTGGTCACATAAAATTTATCTATCAACCGTTGCCTTGCCCTCTCCACCAAACCGCGTAGCAAAATAACCAATAATTAATCCAATAATGGCTCCTTCAGCAGTGAACCAAAATGGTGAAGTTAATATACCCTCCTCACCAAACATAGTGAACATCATGGCCTGCATAGCATCGTAAGCGAAAAAGGTTAGAACAAAGTTCATCCACGCTCCCACTACAGGTGCACGAAACCACCAGGGGAAAGGCAGTTTTAGTATTGGATGATAGGTAAATACCCCGAACATTCCTATGATGGCGCCAAGTGTGGTGTACCACAATAATATGCCCCATCGAAGTAAACAATCAGATTCTGGTAAAAAGTATGGTAAACAAATAAAACCGATAAGCCCAAATATAAAACCTATTACTTTACCAATTGCTATACGCGTTATTAATGACGGATTTTCAAACATGCGCTTTCTCCAGTAATTAGACCTAACTACAATAACAACAAATAGAGTCAGAGAACAGACACCAGTATCATCGAAACTGCAAAAGCTAATGGTCTAATCCCGTTTGATTACCTCCTGTATATACTGGAACAGTTATCAATCAATCCAGAAAACATCGACTATCTACTACCCTGAACAGCACGAATGTCTTTTCAGAAAATAATCTTCGTCTTTTAAACAACAGCCACAAAAGAATAAGAAATAAAGGGTGGTGAATTAATTTTATTAAAATTATTAAATAATGAATGTCTTTGTTTTTCTTGTTAATTTAGTTCACACACCATCTGATCATTGATCCATTGTTGCAAATATCCAACGGCCTGCTGTGGTGTCTCCTGTTCGCTAAAATGCTCCAGCAGCGCTGCACACACATCCGCAAAACTGCCTGCTGACATCGCAATAGTCAGCGCCGCAAGCTCTGCACTATCCAGCGCGCGATAACGGCTAACCAGGTCCTGCCGCCAGATTAACCAGGTGGTATCGCTAGCCGTTTTTTGCGGTGGCGTCTCCTCGTCGGCTAGCGCTCGCCAGATCTGAAAACTATTATAATGTTGCGGCAGTAACTGTACGGCGCCATGAAAACGCAGTGTCAACGTCGCCCATGCCGCAGGATCCAGCTGAGCCAGTTGATCAAGTGAAATACACTGGCAATCGGCGGCATCAAAGCTGTTTGCAAATGCCTGTTCGATACGGGTTATTTCGGCGACTTCTGCTAACTGCTTAAAAGGTTCCAGCGACTCGACCAGCTCGATCATTTGCTGACCAAAGTAGCGCAAACTGGGATGGTGCGATGGGTAGCTTTCGATGTAACGCTGCATCAGGGTTTCGAACAGATCATCACCCAGATAACTGTGCAGGCGTTCATAGTCAGTGGTGAGCGCTTCTTTTAAGCGCAGGTTGTAGGCGTTGCCATAAAAGTCCATGCGCTGCTCGGCTGAGCGCCGGGGGCTAGATTCAATGCGCTCGACAATGCCGAGAGCCGCATCATCCAGCAGGTAGTCCAGAAACTCATGCTGTAGTTTACGCAGTGCGTCCATATTTTAACTCGGCTGGTGTATGGTTTTGTACGGCAGTGTTCAGTACCAGGGCTTCAGCCGACAGTGTTCTGGCGGCAATGTCTTCAGCAATAGCCAGCTCCTGGCGGAGTTGCGTGAATGCCGGAATATCATCATCACGTTCGATCATCGTGCTCACCGCACCAAAACGCTTCAGCGCCGTGGCATAGAGCGCCCATACCGGATCACAGACATCGTGGTCATGGGTGTCGATAATCATCTCACCATTATAACTATGACCGGCGAGGTGAAATTGCATCACCCGGTCGATATCAATACCGTTGAGATAATCAACTGGATCAAACTGGTGATTATGCGCACTAACAAAAATATTGTTAATGTCTAACAGAATATGGCAATCAGCACGGCGGGCGATTTCATTAAAAAAATCCCATTCAGTCATCTCGGAATTTTTATAAGTGACATAACTGGAAAGATTCTCCAGCAGGATACGTTGCCCCAGATAATCCTGCACCTGCACTACACGATCGGCGACATGAGCAATGGTGTCTTCATTGTACGGTAAGGGCAAGAGGTCGTGGCTATTGGTGTCATTGACACCCGTCCAGCACAGATGGTCCGAAATCCACTGCGGTTGCACACGATGCATGAGTTGCTTCAGGCTTTTTAGATAGTTTGAATCCAGTGGGTCTGTACTGCCGATGGAGAGTGAGACACCGTGCATAACCATCGGATAATCGTTACGAATATTGTCGAGATGATCGAGCGGCTTGCCGCCCGGCACCATATAATTTTCGGAGAGTATCTCAAACCAGTCTACGGCCGGTTTGTGTTCCCGTATATACGAATAGTGCTCAGTTCGAAGACCAAGACCAAAACCCAGAAAAGGACGTGTCACTATACTGCTCTCCCCTAATGTTGCACGAAAACCTATAACATGAAATGCAAACGAGCCGGAATGCCGATCTAATCAAACACTTCGCATCCAGGCTCGCCACATTAATTCAGGTCAAATCTTTTATTTACCGACTTTACCACCAAGATGATCACAGGCCTGTTTAGACACGGCTACAAAACCTTGTCCCTTACAGGAAGCATGACCTTTACAGGCATTAGTGGCTGTTTTGCAATCATTGTGACCTTTGCACTTATTAACACCATAACAATGTACATTGGCTTTAGCCCCTTCACCAGCAAAAACCGGTGTTGCAGTACTCAGCATACCAGCGGCAGCAACTGCCATGGCAACACCCATCACTTTCTTTGAATTAATCATTTTTTGTTCTCCTAATATAAATTATGTGTTGTTTTATGAATCGACTGTACCGCCTACATGGTCACACGCGCTCGCAGGCATGCTAATAAAGCCATGACCTTTACACGAAGCATGACCCTTGCAGGCGTTACTAGCCGTTTTACAATCGTTGTGACCTTTGCACTTATTGACGCCGTAACAATGCACATCATTAGTAGCGCTGGCCGATTTATCTGTTGCATAACCTGCGCAACCGACCAGGCTTGCCGCAGCAATTGCGAGAGCAGTGCCCGTTGATTTCGTAATTAAACTCATTGCTTGTCTCCATTAAAGATAATCAGTTACTTAACGAGTGACAGAGAGTATTACGTATAGTTCGAGGATAACAGGGGTGTAAGCGAGATGTTATAGAAATGTAATGAGCTTGTTATAGAACTGTGATAATTGGAGCTGATCTGGTGTTTTTTTCCTGTTCAAACAGATGAGTAAGTCACAGGGCAAGCTGTGCTTTTATAAATACTAACAGATAGAGGTATTTTGAAAATGTGGCACTGCAAGACCTGACCCTGTAATTCCTTAATCGGTTTGAATCGGTGTAGAAATTTGCCTCTTATTCCAGGTTAGTCAAATGCAAAGCTCGAACCTTTGATTTGTATTAAAGGCTAAGTGAATTAAAGAGAACGCCTGGTTTTTAATATGCATGCTCTACTCACTTAATAGCAAGTAAGTATTATGTTAACCGGCAGTAACATGATTTAAATCGTATTCCACCCACTATTATTCTATTATCATTTATCATTTGATTTTTTAGCTGAAGAAGCCTGCCCACCCTTTAATTGAACAGACAAATATCACTGATGAACAGCACACCATCTAAACTCACACCTATACGAAAAACCAAGATCGTCGCCACAATCGGGCCTGCCTGTAATACACCAGAAATGCTTAAGGCCATGATCGAGGCAGGAATGAACGTCGCGCGACTGAACCTCTCACATGGCACACACGATAGCCATCGTAAACAGATTTCAATCTTGCGTACTGCCGCCAGCGACCTTGGGAAACATATCGCGATAATGATCGATACCCGAGGTATCGAAATTCGCACCGGCCTGCTGGATGGTGATACTGCCAACCTGGTACCCGGCGAGAGGTTCAGCCTGCACACAGATGATAAACCCGGTAATGCCACTGGTGTATCGATCACTTACCAGAAACTGTACGAAGAAGTGCGACGGGGAACGCCAATCCTGCTTGATGACGGCGCGATAGAGCTGGAGGTCGAGAATGTAACGGATGGCGTGATCAACTGTCGCATCATTCATGGCGGACTGCTGGGCAATTCCAAGAGTGTAAACCTGCCCGAAACCCAGCTGGCGATGAGCGCCGTCAGTCCGGAAAACCGCGACGATATCATCAAGGAACTGAGCTTTGCCGCAGAAAATGACGTTGACTATATCGCCGCCTCATTCGTTCAGAGCGCAGATGATATCTACAAGATGCGTGAGATCCTCGTCGAAAAGGATGCGCTAATCCCCATCATCGCCAAAATCGAAAACAAAGCAGGTGTAGCGAACATGGAAGAGATCGTTGATGCAGCCGATGGCATCATGGTCGCTCGCGGTGACCTCGGCGTGGAACTTCCACTAGCCGATGTGCCAGCTACACAAAAGCGCATCATCCGCACCACGGTCAGTAACGGCAAGCCCGTGATAACTGCCACCCAGATGCTGGCTTCAATGGAATGGAACCCAAAACCAACTCGCGCCGAAGCCAGCGACGTAGCCAATGCAATTCTCGACGGCACCTCGGCGGTAATGCTCTCGGGCGAAACCGCCGTCGGAAAATATCCACTGGAAGCGTTGAAAATGCTGGCAACTATCGCGATACGCGCCGAGGCATCGTTGAACGAATACGGTTATCTGCAAAAGATCAAACCCAGCCCCGCTAATGTGGTGACCCAGGCGATTGGTCAGGCATCGGTCGGCATGGCCACAAGTCTGAAAGCTGCGGCCATCATCAGCCTGACTGAAAGCGGCTTCACTTCACGCCTGGTTTCAAAATACCGTCCGGACTGCCCGATCCTGGCAATCACTACATCAGAACGGGTAGCACGCAAGCTGTCAATGAACTGGGGTGTAATACCAGTTCTCTACCAGGGAGAAATAACAGATGATGCACGCATCGAGTACGCCACATCCATCATCAAAAAACTGGCAAATGCCGACAGCGGTGACACCCTGATCGTAACAGCCGGACATCTCCAGCTCGCTGGAGGCACTGATATGATTCGTGTCATTACGGTAGAATAATGTGTTACCTGGAATTCATTATTACGTAATGAAAGACGCCTGATTTTTAATATGCACGTTCTACTCATTAAACTCAGTTTAAAAATACCTTATGCACATTCGCTAAAGGACAAGCGACGTCAGATCAAAAGTTTAAAAGACCGACTAAGCAGCAGATTCAATGCCTCTGTCGCCGAAATTGATGCGCTAGATAACTGGCAACAGGCGGTAATGGGAGTGTGTATGATCAGTATTGATAAATCCTATCTGGATAAGCAATACAGCCTGGTAGAAACGCTGGTTCTTGAATATACAGAATTGGAATTAATAAACGTAACTCGAGAATGGCTGTAATAATTAAAGGGCTCTGACCTCTTTAATTCTTACCGTTCAATTAGTATAACCAGGCCAGTTATTGAAAAAATAATGATTGAGACAATCACCGCATTCTTTGAAGAATACCACCTGGAGCTGGGCATGCTTGCGGGCTTTTCAGTAATCATATTTTTTGCCAGCATACTGAGTCTTCCTTTTCTGGTTTCATTCATCCCGACCGACTATTTTCAATATGCTGAACCATACAGGATACATCATAGCTTTAAACATCCGGTAATTAGGCTTTCTATAATCATTGCAAAGAACATACTGGGGTGGTTACTGATCATTACAGGTGCCATTCTGTTCATCCTGCCGGGCCAGGGACTGATTACAATGATTGCGGGGCTGTTGCTGATTAATTTTCCGGGAAAACGAAAAGTTGAGCGTAAACTGATCAGTAATCACAGGGTACTGCATGTTATTAACTGGCTCAGGGCAAAACGCAACAAGAAACCGTTATTGGCACCAGAGTAAACTGAAAGTATAAAATGGCCAGCGAAAAACGCTTTTGGTAATAATGAAAAGCCCGGATGTTAATAAGCCATCAAATAAATGCTACCTAACGCAAAGACATCACTTCAGCGCCTGGTTTTCTTGAAAGTTTCATCTGACCCCACTTATTCTTTTCTTAGATATCCTCAATGCCACGAGACTTGAGATTATTGATAATGGTTGAATCGCTTCTGTTTTTAGAGGTTGCCGCTTTCATGAAAACTACCACGCCATCGATGTCGCGAATCACCCCCTTCAGTCGGTCATTATCTTCGATAGATGCACTGATAGACGTAAAAGCATGCTCCATCAGGTTCTGGTCGTGTCGCGCGATACCGACTGCGTAAGCGAGGTAACTGGCAAGGCATGGGTGATGCAAGTCGATGCGGTTCGCGAAATCCTGCCAGGTCTTCAACCATCGCTGCCACTCGATAGCTGAAAGTTTCCCCCCGTCGAGGTGTAGGAACAAGGTCGCACTGATCAAGTCATCCTGCCAGTTCCATTCTGCAGACTTCTCCTTGCGTCTCGCCACCCTGACAGCACGCTCATGGAATACCAGGCAGTGCTCACACTGGTAATAACAGGCAAGTACATAAGCGATGTACTCACGTTCAAGCAGGGTAAGTTCAAACGGCTCGGACTCACCGGGTACTCCTTCAAAGACATGCTGATGGAGTTCGTTGAGTATATCGTTGAAAGCCCATCCTAGTAGAGGCTTACTAGTTTTTTTCATGACATATATCCTGCTATCTGCAGTGTTTGATCTTTAATAATTAGAATAAATTGATGATTAATAATGATATCCCGACCAGACCCATTATGGCATGGGCTGTGACCGCCGCCATCGACGGCGGTTTGTTCTCTTCATTCAACGCAAATACCATGCCGCCACCCAGGATAGCTAAGAACAGTAAAAGGCCAGCGACGTTATTAAGCTTGTCTATCGGGCCAGTGAATATCTCTATGAACAATACGATGAAACCGGACAGCGCCAGACCTGCATGCGTGAGGCCAAGACCGGGCGAGCGCTTGCGCTGATGTAGACCAAGGTAGACCAGGTAAAAGCCGATTGCTACGGCAGAGATAAGAAGGAGAAATGATACGAGTAAAAGATTCATCAATATCGTAAACACAGAGATTAGGGAGTCAGGCTCATAATTCACATAATGTAAATTGTAAGAATAAAAGGGGTATCCTACTCTGAACCCTTTAATTTTTCTTGATCTCTCTTTTATAATTATTGAAAAAAAAACGGCAGCCTTCAAAAAAAGACTGCCGTTTACCTGAACCTCGATCTACTTTTCAGGCCAGTTCTTAATTACGGTGTCTCCACTGAAATTGCGAACGCTTTTGTCAGCCGTGCATGAATCGTATCGCCTACTCTCAATGTATCGAAGAGTTGCACAGCAGGATCGATGTCGGTTGTCACTATCTCTCCATCCGCAAGTTTTAGCGTCAGGGTACGTTCATCCCTGTTGATGCCGACAATCGCTGCACTCATTTCCATAGTACCGACTGTAAATGCACCTGGCATCTCACCCTTGTCTGTTCTGGCCATTACCATCGCCGCATCTGCACTCGGTGGGGTACCGGCTTTGCCCAGAAAAATAGCCACAGACTCTAAATATTCGACCTTCAATAGATCGCCTACTTTAACCTGGTCGAGATTGCGAGCTTCTTCACTCACTTCGACTTCTACCACATTATTTTCAGGACCGCGAAGCGTTACAACACGGTTTTCTTTATCTATGGCCAGTACCTCTGCGGTGATAACCTCAGTCTCGGTCAGCTTAAACCCTTCTCCCGTTTGGGCATGATCACGTATGCGACCTAATACGAGTATCTGTACGCGGCGGTTGCTGGCACGACCTTCTTCTGTATCGTTACTGGCAATCGGCATAGTTGCACCCTTGCCCGCGACGACCATCTTGCTGGCATCAATTCCTTTACTAACCAGGTAATCGCGCACAGACGTTGCTCTTTGCTTAGAAAGAGCCATATTGTCATTATCGTCACCCACATTATCTGTGTGGCCGACAATTTCGATATAAGCCGCACTACTCAACAATTCTTTAGCTTCCATAGTATGTTGATCGAGTAATGCCCGCCCCTGCTCAGTTAACTCAGCACTTCGGCGTTCAAATAATGCAACGCTTGGAAACAGCATGGTATCAAGGGCACGCACTTCGGCGACGACCAGAATATCTACACGACGATTCTGGATGCGGCCTTCACGTGTTTCATTTGAAGCCACCGGTTCTCTGGAACCTCGCCCGATAACACGTATCGCATCTTCATTTGCCCCGGTGGCGATCAGGTAATCAGCCACACTCTGAGCCCGCTTGAGTGATACCACATCGTTAAAACTGGCATCACCCGAAGTATCCGTATGGCCCACGACCAGTAACATATAGGAATCTGTCAGTTCTGGCCCAAGGTTCTTTCTATATTCTTCGATCGCAGATTTACCCGCTTCATTGATTTCCACTTGACCCAGTTCAAACATTGATGCGGAAGGAATCGCGATGGTTGCAAATACTCCCGTGCCTTCGCCACGCACCACCTCGACCGGCGCTACCTGCGCTACCGCCGCTTCCTGTTCGACAACCGCCTTTCCAACCGCTTGCGATTCAACCGCTTCGGCATCATCACGGGTTTCGGTCTCGGCACAACCTGCCAAAAATGTACTTGTCGACAACAGCCCGAACAATGCTATGTAAGCTATCCTGTTTTTAATATTCATGATTAAATTTCCTCTTTATTGATCATTTATTGTTGTAACAACAGCCTGTTACTTATTCTTCAAGATAAATTATTGACCGACAATAATAGCTGAAGCTTGCTATCAAAAAACCATATTATTACTGTCAATTAAACTCGATATTGATATGAATCAATAAAGTGTCACCATACAAAGCTGAGCTTCCCCAAAAAAACGGATGATTTAAATGCGGGCATGTTTCTCTTCAAATTCTACAAAAATTAAGTCGGGTCAGAACACAGTTCTTTCTAATATTAGCGGTATCTGTGTTCTGACCCCAGTTTTATCCTAATAACAAATTTGAATCAAATGCAGCCCTCGCGACTTGGCTCTGGAACTGATCTTTTCCTCTTTGTGATTCACTAGTGCTTCACTAATATCACACAAGCTAAGCTGGTTTCTCCCGAGCGCAAATAAAGCACCAGCAATGTACCGAACCATCTGCTTTAAAAAGCCATTGCCCACGATCTTAAGATAGTAAATTTTATTGCCGAAGGTTGAAGGTTGAGCTTGC
>CAJXZZ010000066.1 GCA_913065105.1 uncultured Gammaproteobacteria bacterium
CCGCATAATGTCACCGTCGTGGCACTGGCACGTGAAATGGCGTGGTTCATGTGGGCCTTCGTTAATTAAGTCAAATACCCACGTTATATAAACATCAAATTGAAGTCAGGAGGTGTATCAATACGACAACATACGCATAATACTGAAGTAAGATTATGTGTGAGCACGCCACCACGGTGAGAAGCATCCTCGGAAACGTTAAGTGCCTTATTAAGCTTAATCCATTAATAAGATGCACGTACCTAGAGTGAGGCAACTTCGCGGCGCACACAAGTAATGCGGTAACCAACCCGCGCATATCAGCATGACAACCGTCGTATTACTGGTGCCGTGCTCACACTTAATCTTAAATCAGTGAAACGGTTCTGAATATATATTTGGAAGAAGATCGGCTGGGCTATTGACAGCGGAAAGTCATATCAACGTTTGAGTTAACCGGCCGTTTTATACAGAGCAGAGCGAAGCGGCGCGGCGTATAAAACGGTCGGGTTGGACGACTTGTTATGTGTCAATTGCTAACTAAGCCCCATGACTCACACCAGCCGCCGTACTTCTTTGCCCTGTTTGTAGCTTTTTGTTGTGTTTCTATAACGAAATTATAAGTAAGTTTATTCGTGATAGTGAACAAAATATAACCGTTTGTATCTCCGTTTTTTATATCTTCTTCATCCGGATCGATAAATTCACAGTTTGGATACCAACTTTCAAATGCTTTTAATGCTTCGACAGATAGTGGCCAGCTGTCAAAGTCTATATTGAAGTCAATTGAATGCTCTATATTAAAATTAAAACCATCTGATTCTAGTTTTTCAAAGACTTCACCGTCTGCATCATTGGGCCAATTCATGCTTTTCCTTTTTTACACATAACTTGTCGATAGGATGCCTTCTAAGGCGCCCTATTTTTTATAATATATACCCTGTAAGGCGCCCTATTACGATATTTAAGGGGTAAAGTAGCCTTGTAAAGGAATCAATTACTTCAGAGTCGATTGATTTACTGCTTAAAATAATAATAGATAAATCCAACTCCGCACCCTCCTCAATAACCCTGTGCTGCTTTAGACGTGAAAGTATTTTTTACGTGATAACCCTTAGCAAAGCAAGTGTTATTCACTTTTGACTGTTTTTGTTCTTCCACCCCTTTCACCTTGCCTCGCGCTTTAGCTTTGGTAGGGGCAATTCGCCATGGACGGCGAATTGAGGTTGGTCAACATGGATGTTGATCCAACCGACCCGTTGGCAAAGATGAAGTGCGAGGGAACCCCGATGCTTTTTCGGGGCAAGGTGTTATGGGCGGCTTTTTTTGGTTACTTTTTTTAGCTGTAGAAAAAAAGTAACTCGCCCGTGGGTGCGAATACCCACTACACCAATGCTATGAATCAACACGGCAATTCAGAATAACTACAGTGGCCGAATCAACACCAACTCGCCTCTCGTTGTCGGGCAACTTCATCCTGCACATTACGACGCGAGATATCTAAACCCTGACGAAAGAAAGCTACTCTGAATAACCAGATCGCTTCTTCGAAATGTAATAATTATTAAGCTTTTTGTTTTAAACCCATACTCTTCCACAATAAAAACACCGCCGGAATAACGATCAACGTTAAAATTGTTGCACTCACCATACCACCAACCATCGGGGCGGCGATACGGCGCATCACTTCAGAACCGGTGCCGCTGCCAAGCATGATGGGTAATAAACCGGCAATAATTGCTGCCACGGTCATCATGATAGGCCGTACCCGCATCAATGCACCATCGATAACTGCTGAACGAACTTCGTCTACCGTAAGTTCAACACCCGCTTTTTCTGCTTCACTGATATGATGCTGCAATGCCTGATTGAGATAGACCAGCATGACCACACCAATCTCCACCGCCACACCCGACAAAGCAATAAAACCAACACCGACGGCAACCGACATGTTGTAATCCAGTAAATACAACAACCAGAAACCACCGACCAGTGCCAACGGTAACGTGCCCATAATAATCGCCACTTCCGTCAAATTGCGGAAGTTCATGTACAACAGCAACACGATAATCACTAACGTCACCGGCACAACTGTTGTCAGTCTTTCAATGGCGCGGACCATAAATTCGTACTGACCCGACCATGAAATGGAATACCCCGGCGGTAGTTTGATTTTGTCAGTAACAGTCTGTTGCGCATCCTGAACATAGGAACCCAGGTCACGGCCTTCGATATCAATATATATCCAGCCATTTAGCCGCGCATTTTCGGTTTTAATCATGCCTGGGCCATTATCAATGCGAATGTCCGCTACTTCCGCTAGTGGAATACGTGCGCCAGATGGTGTCACTACAGGTAGATTACGTAATTTTTCCAGTGAGTCGCGCACATCACGCGGATAGCGCACATTGATCGGGTAACGCTCCAGACCTTCTACTGACATGCCAACACGCATACCGCCTAATGCGGTTTTTACTACTTCCTGTATGTCCGCAATATTCAGTGCAAAACGCGCAGCTTCACGGCGTTTGATATCAACCGTGACATAACGCCCCCCGGCCACACGTTCGGCATACACTGACACCGTGCCTGGCACATTATTCAGCACGTCTTCAATTTCTTTACCGATCTCCTGAATGACATTCAGGTCTGGTCCGGCAACTTTTATACCCACTGGGGTTTTAATGCCGGTTGCCAGCATATCGATACGATTTTTGATCGGCATTACCCATGCATTCGTTAGACCCGGGAACTGAATCAATTCATTAAGCTCCTTCTTGAGCTTATCCATGGTCATGCCCTCGCGCCATTCATCTCGTGGCTTGAGCAGAATGGTGGTTTCTATCATGGTTAATGGCGCTGGATCGGTGGCACTCTCTGCCCGGCCGACTTTGCCAAAAACACGTTTAACCTCGGGTACTGTTTTTATCAGTTTGTCCGTTTGTTGAAGCAGCTCCTGTGCCTTACCAACAGACACTGCAGGGAAAGTGCTGGGCATATACAACAGATCACCTTCATCGAGATCAGGCATAAATTCTGAACCCAATTGACTGAGTGGCCAAAAGCCTAAAACGACCAGCAACACTGTTACAGCCAGAACAGCTTTCGGTGAATGTAGAACCATATTGATAAACGGCCGATAACCCGCAATCAGCACCCTGTTAATCGGGTTCTTGTGTTCGGGGGTTACATGACCACGGATAAAGTAACCCATCAACACTGGAACCAGTGTTATAGACAAAAACGCCGCCCCTGCCATGGCAAAGGTTTTGGTGTATGCCAGCGGGGCAAACATGCGCCCTTCCTGTGCTTCCAGGGTAAATACCGGCAGAAAACTCAAGGTAATAATCAATAATGAAAAGAACAGCGGCGGCCCCACTTCCATCGCCGATTCGCGCACGATCTGCCAGCGATTCTCATCGGTAACTTCAGTGTGCTCCATATGTTTATGCATGTTCTCGATCATTACGATAGCAGCATCGACCATGGCACCGATGGCGATGGCGATTCCCCCGAGCGACATGATATTGGCATTGATTCCCATACGCTCCATGATGATGAAAGCAATAAGAATGCCTACCGGCAAGGAAAGCATTATCACCAGTGCTGAACGCAGATGAAAAAGGAATATCGCACAGACCAGTGCGACCACGATAAACTCTTCGATTAATTTACCTTTTAAATTATCGACCGCACGATTAATCAGCGCTGAGCGATCGTAAGTTTCTATGATCTCGACACCGTCCGGTAGACTTCGGGAGAGTTCTTCGAGCTTGGCCTTAGCGCCATTAATCGTGGATAAAGCATTCTCGCCAAAACGCATGACGACGACACCGCCAACAACTTCACCTTCACCATCAAGCTCTGCCACACCCCGGCGAAGCTGCGGCCCCAGTCGGATTTGCGCAACATCTTTTAATAAGATTGGTGTGCCCTGTTCATTGACACCGAGTGGGATATGACGAAGATCATCCAGCTCATCGACATAACCGGTTGCACGTACCATGTACTCTGCCTCAGCCATCTCGATGACCGAACCACCGGTTTCCTGATTACCACGTTGTATTGCCTTTCTCACTTTTGATAGCGGCAAATTATAAGCACGCAGACTGTCAGGATCGAGCACCACCTGGTATTGTTTAACCATACCGCCGATAGTCACTACTTCTGAAACACCTGGCACAGTCTGTAATTCGTATTTCAGAAACCAGTCCTGAATACTGCGTAGCTGTGATAAGTCGTGATTACCCTTTCGGTCGACCAGAGCATATTCATACACCCAGCCAACACCGGTTGCATCGGGTCCAAGTTCCGGCCGGGCATCTGCGGGTAATTTACTTGCCACCTGACTCAGGTATTCCAGCACGCGTGATCGTGCCCAGTACAGATCTGTGCCGTCTTCAAAAATAACGTAAACGTAAGAGTCGCCAAAAAACGAATAACCGCGTACGTTAACGGCTTTGGGTACCGATAACATGGCGGTTGTCAGAGGATAGGTCACCTGGTCTTCCACCACCTGCGGCGCCTGGCCAGGATAGCTGGTTTTTATAATGACCTGCACATCGGATAGATCAGGCAGAGCATCCAACGGCGTTTGTTTAACAGCATAAACGCCGAGTCCGACAACGATGATGGTCAGCATCAGCACCATAAAACGATTGCTGATCGACCAGTCGATAATTTTAGCAATCATGATTACTTATCTCCATTGCCAGACATTGTTTTTGAATCGCTCTCTGATGACATATCATTTTCGTTTGAAACACCTGCGCCGGTCGGCTCTGTCATCCTATTCAGACTGGCACGCATGCTGGCTTCAGAATCAATGAGAAACTGACCCGATGTAACAATCTTTTCACCCTCGTTAACCCCTTCGAGAATTTCTACATAATTGCCACTCTCAATACCTGCTTTTACGTTTCGCGCTTCAAACTTACCATCGCCAAGTGCGATGATCACACGTTCTTCCCGACCTGTTCGTATTAATCCTTCGAGTGGAATAACGATAGTATTATTTTTGGCTCCACCAAATATTTTCACGTTGGCATACATGTTTGGTTTAAGTCTTTCGCCAGGATTTTCAAAACGTAAGCGTACTTTCAATGTGCGCGTTTTTGGATCCAGGCTGGGATAAATATATTCAACTTCACCAGTCCATGTTTTACCCGGAATATATGAAAGACTAACTTCTGCCGTTTGCCCGACTTCCACCCATTGTGACTGGCGCTCAAATACTTCAGCTAATAACCAGACGCTAGATAGATCACCCAGCGTCATTATTTTTTGTGATGGTTTTACAAACATACCTTCACGTACCGGCAGCACAGACACCACGCCATCTTGCGGAGCATAGATCGAAATTCGTTGTTTAACTTTTTTGCTTTTTTGAAGCTTGTTAATTTGCGAACTGGATATACCCAAAGCAGCTAAGCGTTCTTTTGTTGCTCTTATCAATCCCTTATTTCCTGTAGCTAATGCCGTAACAAGTTCTTCCTGCGCATTAACCAGTTTGGGCGAATAGACATCAAACAGAAAATCACCTTTTTTGACACGTTCACCTTCTGATTGAACTGCAAGTTTTTCAATCCAGCCTTCGGTACGCAGATGGATATGGCTGACTTTTGATTCATCATAATCAACATAACCCACTGTATCGATACCACGCCACAGACGTGTCAATTCTGCCCTGGCTGTTCTAACACCCAGGTTTTGTATCACAGTAGGTGAAATACTCACACTACTGCCAGCCTCATCGCCACCCGAGTAAAATGGGATCAACTCCATACCCATTGGAGATTTACCGGCTTTGTCACGGCGATAATTTGGGTCCATCGGGGCAACCCAATATAAAACTTCTTTATCTTCTTCTGCTATGACTAAAGTAGAATTTCCAAGAGACAGATAACCTGACAGCAAGACCATTACTATCAATGCAGATAAATTATTTATTTTCATTGTATGAATCTCCAGTTATGTAGAGTAACCGCGCTTGTGCTGCGGAGCGGTCAACGCGAATACGCATATCTTCCAGACGGACATCTAACTCAGTAATTTGAGCGCGCATCAGAGTATTAAATTCTGATACACCACTCTGATACGCTTTGAGTGAAGCTTTTGAATTGTTTGTTGCAGCGGTGAGTAAACTGTTTTTATATAACTGTTCACGTTCGCCTAAACGCTGCCAGAGATGCTTATTTTTTTCATAGAGCTGTTTTAACTTCCGTAACTTGTCATCTTTTACATAACGTGCCGCAGAAATTTTTTGCTCATTAGAAGACACCGTTTTATCCTGGCGGTTGCCAGTAAA
Source organism: uncultured Gammaproteobacteria bacterium (assembly GCA_913065105.1). Lineage (GTDB taxonomy): Bacteria > Pseudomonadota > Gammaproteobacteria > SZUA-229 > SZUA-229. Next base: position 6,287 of record CAJXZZ010000066.1, read on the forward strand.
TAAAGGAACATCCAGACTCACTATTGCAGTCGCGAAGTCGCTTCTTTCAGTGCCGTCCGGATTATTACCGGAACGAAAACCATAATCGACCAATAAACTCCAGCCCGGTTTATAATCCTGTCGTGCCATCTCAGTCATTTGTTTGCTGGCATTAACTTTGGCACTCTCTGCACGGATCAATGGGTGCTGGGGGATAAGCTGATTCAAGTCGACCTGTTCCGGTAACACAGGCAATACCGGAAATTCCATGCTGATATTATTCCACGCAGCATCGCCTATCCATTGTGCAAGATTTGACCGATATTCTTCTTCTCTAGTCTTAATCTTTGTTGAACGGTCGTCGAGACGTGATAGCTCCAGACCGGCTAACACTACATCTTGCTGGTTAACGCGTCCTGCAGCGTAATTTGATTCTGTTATTTTTACCAGTTCTGAAAATAGTTTACGAGTTTCCCGGATGATCTGATAGGCAGAGACTTCGTAATATAAATTTAGATAGGTTTCACGAACATCTCTTACGATTTTAAGTTGAGCATCATCTGCCATCGACAGAGATGCCCGAGATAAATACTGTGATTGTTTTTGCTTTATAGAAAGCACATCACCGCGTGGGAAATTCTGCTGAATACCCAGCTTTACCTGTGTCATCTGTTCCTGTTCAAGATCAAATGAATCAACAGGTACATTAACTGCACCGAAACGTAATTTAGGATCAGGCAAAGTATTATCAGCAATAGATTCATCGTCAAAGGAACGCGATGTTGCTCTAAAACTTTCTATCGCCGGATCAGATTGAACCGCGAGTTGTTCGGCCTGTTTCAGATTTAGCGCATAACTATTGTTCGAACCCAATAGCAACATGATACAGATCAGACTGTTTGCAAGTGGACGCATAAGACGTGCCCAACCTGCATGTATTTTTATAAAATTTTTTAAACTCGATTGACACATGGCCAACCTCCGTAAAACAAATGAATTACAATCCTGTTACAAGAAGCACAGGACGCTTTATTTGATTACGAAAGGCTTGCCGGGGGTCGTGAGGGAGGTGTTAGCGCTCTGACTACTAGACTTAATGAAGAAGACGTAAAGAGTCTTGTATCGACAAAAGTCGGTGAATAATTTGAAGCTTGCATGAGAATTGAAACTGACATACCCATGTCACAAGCATCGACACAGTTATTATCACAACAACAGCATTGATGTTTGACTGCCGTCTCGCCAGATACAACCTGACCGGTAGACATATCAATCGATGACATTTTACTCATATCATGAGATTGCATCGCGGTGGACGTCGATACAGACATCTCACTCATATCCATATCTGCCATATCACAATGTGTTTGCTCAGCGGCCAACACCGTACGCATCGGTGCGAGCATCATTAAAATGATGAGCACGTAATGGAGCAATTTGTGATGTTTTTTGTTCACAGGTCAATAATAGCTATTTTTCTTTATTATTCAATAGTTTCTGCAGGTATCTGTTTGGTCAGGAAAATGGAATCGAAGTTCAATTTTCTGTTGTTTCGTTTTTTAACTAATCAAATGGATGATTCAAGATGATAGTCTCATCACGCTCTGGACCGGTAGAAACGATATCAACGGGTACACCAACCATCTCTTCCAGACGCTTCAGGTAATTCTGGGCATTTTCTGGCAGCTCATTCAGATTTTTAACACCTACCGTTGACTCACTCCAGCCAGGCATTGATTCATACACAGGCTCACATAACTCGATAGCATCTGCGCCCATTGGGGGCATATGCAGGTTTTCACCCTGGTAGTTATAACTGGCGCACATTCTGATTTCTTTCAATCCATCTAATACATCCAGCTTGGTAATACACAAACCCGTCAGGCTATTAATCTGGGCTGCGCGACGCAGTGCCACCGCATCAAACCAGCCACAACGGCGGTCACGACCTGTAGTCGCGCCAACTTCACGACCAACTGTAGCCAGATGCTGTCCGATACTCGGATCATTTTTATCATCATCAAACAGTTCTGTTGGAAATGGGCCTGCACCAACGCGTGTAGTATAAGCCTTCGTGATACCCAAGATATAATCTAGATCTTTAGGGCCAATGCCACTGCCGGTACAAGCACCACCCGCAGTAGTATTTGAAGAAGTAACAAAAGGATAAGTACCATGATCGATGTCGAGTAAGGTGCCCTGCGCACCCTCAAACATAATGCTCTTACCCTGCTTGCGGTAACCATCGATCATGCCAGGCACATCAACAATCAGTGATAACAATTTTTCACGATAACCAAGCACTTCATCAAGAACTGTCTGGTAATCGACTTCATCCTGTTTAAAATAATTTTTCAGTGTGAAGTTGTGATATTCCATCACACTCGCAAGTTTTTCTTTAAATTTTTCCAGATTTTTTAAATCCGCAAGACGAATACCACGACGTGACACTTTATCTTCATAACAAGGACCAATACCACGCCCCGTGGTACCGATAGCCTCTTTACCACGAGCGATCTCACGCGCCTGGTCTAGTGCGATATGATAAGGAAGAATTAAAGGACAGGCTTCTGAAATACCGATACGTCCACTGGCAGGTATGCCACGTGCTTCAAGCTCATCGAGCTCTTTAAATAATGCGTCAGGTGCTAACACTACTCCATTGCCAATTAAACACGTTACATTGTCACGCAATATGCCGGACGGGATTAGATGTAAAACTGTTTTTTCATCGCCGATAACTAATGTATGGCCTGCATTATGGCCACCCTGAAAACGGACAACAGCTGCTGCACGATCTGTTAATAAATCAACAATTTTGCCTTTTCCCTCATCACCCCATTGGCTTCCGAGTACGACTACATTCTTTGACATGGTTAAACCTTAAACTTGAAAATGATTAAAATATTTTTTGTTTCTTCATTGCAGTACTTCGCTCGCAATGACGTATTTTTTTAGTCTTTTACAACCCACTGCCCATCGACCAGGCAAAGGCTTTTATTACAGCCCATTGCATCGGCGTCAACCTGTTGACCTGGAAGTTGTTCGATGACAATTTTACCTTCAGCTCGTAAAGCCGAAATTTTTTCTTTCAGGCTCTCATCATCATCTAATGGTACAAAAATCTTATCAACGTTATCGAACTGCTTATTAGACAATTGATTTAATATTTTTAAATCGGTACTAAAACCTGTTGCCGCTCTTGCGCGTCCAAAAACTTTACCGATATCATCATAACGGCCACCGCGTGCAATAGCCTGTCCCAGCTGAGGGACGAAAGCCGCGAACACAACGCCGGTTTTATAGTGATAACCCTGTAGTTCTGATAAATCAAAATTTACTTTATTCTCTGGCAATTGATCACCAAAGCGTTGCAACATTAGCTCAGCTGTTTTTTCTAAAGAATCGACAGCATCTTTTACAACCTTATCAGCATCGCTTAATAGGACACGCGCTTTTTCAAAAACCTCTTTACCGCCACTTAATGAAGGTAAAAGAGAGAGCATCGTTTTCATACTAACATCGATGTTTAACGTAGCTAACAGGGCATCTATTTCAGTAACTGCCTTACGCTGTAACATATCAAACAGCTGGCTTTCTATCTCTTCTGATAAACCAGCCTGTTTAGCCAGGCCTCGATAAATATCGACGTTACCCAGGTCCAGATAGATATCATTAACATCCAGTGCAGAAAATGTTTTTAGCATTAAACCGATAATTTCAACTTCTGATTCAATACCTGCATGACCATATAATTCTGCGCCAACCTGCAGTGGACTACGACTATCACCAATGCTTTCAGGTCGCGTGCGTAATACCGTACCTATGTAACACAAACGTGTTGGTACATCACGTTGTAACTGGTGAGCATCAATACGTGCAACCTGCGGTGTCATATCTGCCCGCAGGCCTAACGTTCGGCCTGACATCTGATCGACCAGCTTAAACGTTTGCAGATCAAGATCGTGCCCGGTACCCGTCAGCAATGATTCAATAAAATCAATGGCTGGCGGCATTACCAGTTCGTAACCCCAGGTAGCATATAGGTCGAGCAATAAACGACGCATTGCTTCGAATCTTGCCGCTTGTTCTGGCAAAACTTCCTCGATACCTTCGGGTAAAATCCAGTGTTTTTTTGTTGTCATATTATTATTATCGAACAAAGTAGAGCACGATGACACCTACCATCATGCTTACAAATCCGAGACTTCTCAAAATATTGTCAGGTAACTGAGCTGCCTGCATCATAGCTTCTCGCCAGCTTTTGGGACTTATAAAAGGCAACATACCTTCTATAACCAACACCAGTGCTAGTGCAGGAATAATACTTTCCCACATCAGTTATTTTTTCTTACCTGACGGATCTTTAAAGTAGCGGAAATAATCCGAATCTGGTTGCAGCAAGATCACATCACCAGCATTAGAAAAGGTTTTCGTATAGGCAGTTATGCTTCGGTAAAATTTATAAAACTCATGATCCCGGCTAAAGGCATCAGCATATATTTTTGTTGCTTTAGCATCACCTTCACCGCGAACGATCTCTGAATCTCGATAAGCTTCTGCGATTAAAACGCTGCGCTGACGATCAGCATCGGCCTGGATACGCTCGGATGCTTCATGACCCTTGGAACGAAAATCTCGCGCTTCACGTTCACGTTCTGCACGCATACGTTGATAAACAGAGTTACTGACTCGTTCAGGGTAATCTACTTTTTTCACACGTACATCAACCACTTCGACACCGATTGATTTTGCACGTTCCGATGCCTGCGCCGTCATCACGTCCATGATCTGTGCACGATCACCAGAGATCACTTCCTGAATAGTTCGTTTACCAAACTCATTTCGCAGACCATTATTGATATTTTCATATAATAGACGCCCTGCAGTAAGCTCGTCACCTTGTGTGGTCTTAAAATATTGAACCACATCCTTGATCCGCCACTTAACATAAGAGTCTACGATCAAATCCTTTTTCTCCTGGGTTAAAAAACGCTCAGGTTTTTGATCGATCGTTAAGATTCGGTTATCAAATTTTCTTACATTATTAATAAACGGGATTTTAAGATGTAACCCCGGTTCATAATCGGCTTCGATGATTTCACCAAACTGAAATTTTATTGCTTCCTGACGTTCATCGACAGTAAATATGGATAACCATAAAAGAACAGCCGCTAAGGGAACAATAATTTTTATACTATTAGCTAACATTATCGTGCTCCTCTTGAACGTAAGTCATCAAGTCTGTCTCGTGTATTTTGCTGCACTGCGCCACGCTGCTTGATGTCTTGTAAAATATCAGACGAGCTTTTCTGGTCAGCAGATTGAACTGAACTCTGGCGATCCATTAACTTATCCAAAGGTAAATAAAGCAGATTATTACCACCTTCTACGTCGACCATTACTTTCGAACTATTACTAAGAACTGATTCCATCATTTCCAGATATAAACGTTCACGCGTTATTGCTGGCGCTTTTTTATATTCGGTCAGTAACTGGGTAAAACGCTGCGCCTCACCTTCAGCTCGTGCGATCACTTCGTTATTGTAAGCATCGGCTTCTTCACGCAGACGCGCACTGGCACCACGTGCTTTAGGAATAACTTCATTACGGTACGCTTCAGCTTCGTTTTTAAAACGTTCTTCGTCTTCACGTGCCTGCGTTACATCATCAAATGCGTCTTTGACTGCTTCAGGCGGTTTAGCATTTTGTATGTTTACTTTAAAGATGGTTAGACCTGTCTGATAATTATTGACGATTTCCTGAATGATATCTTTTACCTGTATGGCGATTTCACCACGACCTTCGGTGATGACATAATCCATTTTGCTGCGACCGATGCTTTCACGTAATGCACTCTCTGTTACCTGCGAAAGTGAGATCTCAGGATTTCTAACATTGAACGTGTATTTTTCCGCATCATCAATCTGATATTGCACAGTACCGTGAATATCGACGATATTCTCATCTTGCGTCAACATGGTGGAATTTATAGGAATGGTATAGACCTTGGTTACATCGACTTTTTCGACACTCTCGATGGGTACTGGAAAATGCCAGTGCAACCCTTTTTGTGAGGTGCGCACATGTTCGCCAAAACGGAATACTAAACCACGCTCAGCCTCTTCAATCTTATAAAATCCTGTTACCATCCAGAAACCTAGCAGGATAACAATAACCAGACCTATGCCAAAACCGCCTGCTGATCCCATTTTGTTGCCACTGGAACTACCGCCTTTGCCGCCAAACAGGCTGCCAAATTTTTTCTGAAGATTTTTGAATACTTCGTCCAGATCTGGCGGACCCTGATTACCACGATTACCCTTATTGCTCCAGGGATCTTTATCGCCGTTACCACCAGGCTCGTTCCAGGCCATGTCGTGTTTATTATTGTCTTGCTCTCGCATATTAACTTCCAGAATTCGCTTATTATTTATGGTGCATGGCCAGTGTAGAATTTATCCCGACCGCAAAACCGACATTCTACCTGAATAATTTATCAAAAAAAGCTTTTTACCGTAGGGGCTAGTAGACTTTAAAAAAACTTTACAGCAACATCGATTCCAGTGAGATTTGCTCACGTGACTCAAACTGGTTTAAATCTCGGCGAGAAATGCTTATTTGCAATATATACCGACCTTCTTCATCAATAGATTCATTGCGAATGGCGCCAATTTCAAATAATCTTGCCCGCACACGTGCATCCGCAGGCGCTAATGACAATGTACCTTCAACCATCTGTTCACGAAACAGATCCATAAGCGTCTGTTTTAGCAGCTCAATACCTTCGCCTGATTCAACCGATAACCAGACACGCTTCACGCTGCCATCATCGGCATAATCAAGCCTTGGTTTTGTACCTGTCAGATCGATTTTATTCATTACCTGAATACAGGGCACATCATTGGCATCAATCTGCGACAGCACTTTTTCCACCTCTGCAATATTAGCGTCCCTATTTTCGTCTGCAGAATCAATTACATGCAGTAATAATTGCGCTTCAGCAGTTTCCTGCAAGGTAGAACGAAAGGCATTGACCAGATCATGTGGCAGGTGGCGTATAAACCCGACGGTATCGGCAAGAATTAGTGACACATCTTTAGCCAGGTCAACACGACGTAAAGTGGGATCCAGGGTGGCAAATAACTGATCCTGTACATAAACATCACCTTCACTCAACACATTAAACAGGCTGGATTTACCCGCATTGGTATAACCCACCAGTGATACCGTCGATATTTCCGCTTTCTGACGAGATTGTCTGCCTTGTTCACGTTGCTTTTTGACTTTTTCCAGACGTTTATTAATCTGTTTAATGCGAGCCCCAAGCAGGCGGCGATCCGTTTCCAGCTGGGTTTCACCAGGACCACGTAAACCGATACCGCCTTTTTGCCGCTCGAGATGGGTCCAGCCGCGAACCAGTCGGGTCGAGAGATGCCTTAACTGCGCTAATTCAACCTGTAACTTACCTTCAAAAGAACGCGCACGTTGTGAAAAGATATCCAGGATCAAACCGGTACGGTCCAATACTCGACATTCGATCAAACCTTCAAGATTGCGTTCCTGCGATGCCGCTAGTTGGTGATTAAACAACACCAGGTCTGCGTCGTATTGTTTCACCAGCTCAGCGATTTCTTTGGCTTTACCGCTGCCGATAAAATATTTTGGATCGGCGCGCTGACGACTGGTAGTGGCTATCGTCATGATCTCTGCACCCGCAGATAACACTAACTCCTTAAATTCAGATAAGTTTTCACGATGTGCCTCTACGTGTATATCCATATGCACAAGGATGGCTCGGTTGCCGCCTTCGACGCGTTCTACATCTAACATTTATTGCTTTTCAATTGGTTACTCTATTGATGGTATTTATTATTGTGGACAAAGCTTCCGCTCCTGCTCACGCCCCTTACCTACTTCCTGTAGGCAAAAAAAAGGCCGCCAAGGGCGACCATTTCATATCGTCTATACGATTATACTCAATTATCACTATTACCGTCAGTCTCAGCTTCAGGTTCTTCGCTCCACTTAACCTGGCGTGCTGGCACCACTGTAGAAATAGCGTGTTTGTACACCATCTGCGTTACTGTATTTTTCAACAGCACAGCAAACTGGTCGAATGATTCGATTTGGCCCTGCAATTTAATACCGTTAACTAAAAAGATAGAAACTGGAACTCTTTCTCTTCGCAACGCATTTAAATAAGGGTCTTGTAAATGATGCCCCTTTGACATAGTTGGCTCCCCGTTATTGTTATTATTTGAGGGTGTAGACATTATTGACCGCATATGGTTCACGGTTCAAGTTAATACTACCCCACTATGATAGTAAAAATTTGAGGTTTTTCAGTACTTTCGGCGTATTTAATGCATTTGGGTCGATAAAATTACACTCAGCCTCTTTTCGCAGCCAGGTCATCTGTCGTTTTGCCAGTTGTGCGGTGGCAATTATGGCTTTTTCTCGCATTTCATCATAATCATAGTCACCGGCAAGATATCCCCAGACCTGGCGGTAGCCAACGGCACGTATCGATGGCATTTCTGGTTGCAGATCATCTCGGCTAAATAGTGCCTCTACTTCTTCGATAAAACCCTGTTTCAGCATATTGTCTAATCGCAGGGTGATACGTTTGCGTAGCTCCACACGGTCATCAGGCATTAGAGCTATTTTTATTCGTCGATAAGGAAAGCTGGCTGTACCACTATTCTGTTCCTGTTCCCGCCAGAACTCGGTTAAAGTTTTACCGGTGAAGTCATATAGCTCAAGTGCTCTTTTAATTCTCTGTGGATCATTAGGGTGAATACGCTCAGCAGACACCGGATCGATCTTTTTAAGGCGTTCATGCATGGCCAGAATGCCTTTAGTTTTCACCTCTAGCTCGATAGCCTGTTTCACTGATTCATCAACAGCAGGCATATCCGCCATGCCTTTTTGTAGAGTATTGAAATACAGCATGGTGCCACCGACCAGTAAAGCGGTACACTGATTATCCGCACTTTGTTTCATCAAGCGCATTGCATCTTCACGAAACTGCCCTGCTGAATAAACCTCTGCAGGGTCAATGATATCGATCAGATGGTGCGGGGCTTTACTCAGTGTTTGGGCATCAGGTTTGGCCGTGCCTATATCCATGCCACGATACACCAGCGCAGAATCAACACTGATCAAGTCAACAGCTAACTGCTCTTGTATAGCCAGTGCCAGCTCAGTTTTACCGGTTGCTGTCGCACCCATGATAAAAATAGTTATGGGCGAGTCTGCTGATTCACCAGGTTGGATGATGAGATCATTCATTTTCTACACACCAAAATAATCTATGCACACTACTAGCGTCCACGCATAAACAATTTATCCAGCTCATCAATCGTCAGTTGTATCCAGGTCGGGCGCCCATGATTGCATTGGCCACTGCGCTCGGTGATCTCCATATCGCGTAACAAAGCATTCATCTCTTCGATGGTGAGCTTTCGATTCGCCCGCACAGAACCATGACAGGCCATGGTGGATAAAATCTCATTGGTTTCATTTTGAATACGTGAGCTACTACCGTGAATTAATAGATCGGAAAGCACATCACGCAACAGGGTTTCTACATCGCTAGTAGATAAGATAACGGGTATCTGACGCAATTTTATACTTTCATCAGCAATTCTATCGACTTCAAATCCTAACTGGCTAAAAATTTCAGCATTATCTTCGACTAACTGCGCTTCTTTACTGCTTACCGACAAGGTGATCGGTACAAGCAGGGGCTGTGATCGAATGCCCTCACCTTGCTGTGCTGTTTTTAACCGTTCGTAAGTAATACGTTCATGGGCGGCATGCATATCAACCATCACCAGGCCTTCTGCATTTTCTGCCAGAATATATATGCCATGCAGTTGAGCTTTTGCAAAGCCCAACGGTGGCAGCTGTGCATTTTCTGATTCGGGTAAGGCTTGATTTTGGAAATTTTGAATAAATGAATTCACTTCATCATTGCTGGCAAAACCCGTGTATGCACGCTGCTGTTCAGCGACCGCTAAAGCCATCGATGATTGTCGCGGTTGAAACTGTTCTGAACCGGATAAACTGGAATTTACACCACCAGATTGAGAGGCCGTGTTGTTCGAAAAATGACCAAATTCATGTGACTTAGTATCGCCAGCGGTGATCTCTGCAATACTCTTGTGAATGGCGCGAAACAGAAAATCATGCACCTGGCGACTTTGTCTAAAACGCACTTCGTGTTTTCCAGGATGCGCATTAACATCGACAGTGGCGGGATCACACTCAAAAAACAATACATAAGCCGGATGTCGGCCATGAAACAAAACATCTGCATAAGCCTGGCGTACAGCATGTGTCACCAGTCGGTCTTTTACCACCCGACCATTGACATAAAAATACTGCATATCTGCCTGACTGCGTGAAAAGGTCGGCTGCGCTATCCATCCCCAGAGACGAAAACCTTCATAGGCGAAATCCATATGTACCGCTTGCTCTATAAATGCAGGCCCACATATTTCAGCGATACGTTTTTCCTGTTCCAATCGATTACTGGCTGCACGCAGCTGTTTGACTACTCGCTGGTTATGCCGCAGCGATATATCAACATCAAAGTGGCTAAGCGATATACGTTTAACAACATCGTCCAGATGAGAAAACTCGGTTTTTTCTGTGCGAAGAAATTTACGCCTGGCAGGCACGTTAAAAAACAGGTCACGTACTTCGATTGTTGTTCCAGGCTGGTTGGCCGCCGGGGCAATTTCACTGGCGTTACTGTTATCCATGGTCAGCCGCCAGGTTTCATCTCCGCCCTGCCAGCAGGAGGTCATCTGTAGGTGGCTAACGGATGCAATACTCGGTAGCGCCTCACCACGAAAGCCTAAACTGGTGACTTTCTCTAGATCATCAAGGCTGCGAATTTTACTGGTCGCATGGGGAGATAATGACAACACCAGGTCATCTTTATGAATACCATGACCGTTATCCGTTATACGAATAAGTTTTGTGCCGCCCTGCTCTATATCGATTGAAATTTTAGTGGCACCGGCATCCAGACTGTTTTCCAGTAATTCTTTTACCACTGCAGCCGGGCGCTCGACGACTTCGCCTGCTGCGATCTGATTCACCAGTTGAACTGGCATGGACTGGATTCGACTAGCTGTAGACATGTGGATAAATACTCTTAATATTGAAAGGTCAACTACTTTATTTCATGACAGGAGATATTTTTATATAACTGGATAGTTGACGTTCTGTTGGTAGGTAATTGACTCAAATAGTACAAATTTTTCAACGTATAAGCAAATAGAAAACTATG
>CAJXZZ010000067.1 GCA_913065105.1 uncultured Gammaproteobacteria bacterium
TTGCCTATTTTTAATATTTCTTGTAAAAGAGCACTAACATGCGTTTTGTAGACGAAGCAACCATAAATGTAATAGCCGGCGATGGCGGCACCGGTGTGGTCAGCTTTCGTCGCGAAAAATTCATTCAATTCGGCGGGCCTGACGGCGGCGATGGCGGTGATGGCGGCAGCGTTTATCTCGTCGGTGACCACGACCACAATACACTTGCTGATTTTCGCCATGTTCGCACCTATACCGCTGAGGCAGGTAAACGTGGCGGCGGCCAGCAGCTGACCGGAAAAGGTGGTGATGACCTGTTTATTCCTGTCCCCATAGGAACATTAATATATGACGAAGATATTGATGAGCTCATCGGCGACATCACCGAAAACGGACAAAAAATAAAAGTAGCTCAGGGCGGTTTTCACGGCCTTGGCAATAGACGCTTTAAAAGTTCGATCAATCAGGCACCACGACGATGCTCGCCCGGTACACCGGGTGAACGTCGCAACCTGCGTCTTGAATTAAAAGTGCTGGCAGATGTTGGCCTGCTTGGCCTGCCTAACGCAGGCAAGTCCACCTTCATACGCTCGGTTTCAGCCGCACGACCAAAAGTAGCTAATTATCCGTTCACCACGCTGTTTCCTAATTTAGGCGTAGTGCGCGTTGGCATGAACCAGAGTTTTGTTATCGCAGACATCCCCGGCATCATCGAAGGTGCATCGGAAGGTGCCGGTCTGGGCATACAGTTTTTAAAACATCTATCACGCACACAATTGCTGTTACACATTATTGATATTGCGCCTTTTGATGGCAGTGACCCGGTAGAAGAAGCGAAAACCATCGTTAATGAACTGGACAGCTATAGCCATGAACTGGCTGAAAAACCACGCTGGCTGGTGTTAAATAAAACCGACCTGATCGATGACGAAGAATTAAAAGAAAAACAGGACGCAATTGTTTCACAGTTAAACTGGAAAGGTCCGGTATACACCATCTCTGCACTCAGCAAAAAAGGTACGGAAAAACTTGCCTTCGACATCATGCAACAACTTGAAATAGACAGAGAGTTAGAGCGCGACCAGCAACAAATCGAAGAAAAAAATCAGGAACAGAAGTAAAGAGCAAAATCATGACTACGCGTAAAAACGTCGCCGAATCAAAACGCTGGGTAATCAAAATCGGTAGCGCCCTGATGACTAATGACGGCCAGGGCCTGAACACCCAGGCAATCCAGTCATGGGCAGGGCAGATCGCCAACCTACGCGCAGACGGTAAAGAGGTCTTACTCGTCTGCTCTGGCGCCGTTGCTGAAGGTATGGCGCGTATCGGCTGGAACCAACGCCCGCGCGCACTACATGAATTACAGGCAGCCGCGGCGCTTGGTCAGATGGGTCTCATCCAGCAATTTGAAAGCTGTTTCAAGCAACACGATATACATACCGCACAGGTATTGCTGACCCATGAAGACCTCAGCAATCGTCAGCGCTACCTCAATGCTCGCAGCACACTAAAAACCCTGTTGTCTCTTGGGGCCATTCCTATCATCAATGAAAACGATACCGTGGCAACCGAAGAAATCCGTTTCGGTGATAACGACACGCTAGGCGCACTGGTCAGCAATCTGGTTGAAGCCGACACACTGATAATACTCACCGACCAGCAGGGGCTGTTTAACAAAGACCCGCGTTATAACGATGACGCGGAATTAATCAGCGAATCCAAAGCTGGTAATAGTGACCTGCTAGCCATGGCAGGCGGTGGCGGCGCACTGGGCCAGGGCGGTATGCGCACAAAAATCACCGCCGCACAGCGTGCTGCACGTTCCGGTGCCACCACCATTATCGCCTCCGGCTCAGAAAAAAATATTTTGCAAAAAATCGCTTCCGGCGAATCATTCGGCACACTATTAACCGCAGACAATGAACCCCTCACCGCGCGCAAGCAGTGGTTAGCCAACCAACTGAAGATATCAGGAAAACTGTTTCTTGACGCCGGCGCCAGCAAAGCTGTTCAACAATCTGGCGTCAGCCTGCTCGCCGTAGGCGTCAGTAGCGTTGAAGGTAACTTCAAACGTGGCGAAGTGGTTAGCTGTATCAGTGCTGACGGCACAGAAATTGCTCGCGGACTGGTGAATTATGACAGCAAAGAAAGCCTGCTAATCAAAGGTGAGACCAGCGAAAAATTTGAAAATATTCTGGGTTATGTGGATGAGCCTGAACTGATTCATCGAGATAATTTAGTGGTGCTATAACTCACCAGAAAAGATTGCGCGTCTCACCTCTCGGTCGAGTTGCTTTTTTACAATAACTCAAAAAAATAACCAGGCTATTCTTGCCGGAAGTAAAATTGAACAATTTGTATTCTCCCAAAAATTCTTCACCCATTTTATGTAATATACATCACTCTTCTTACGCTACTGTTTACATGCCATGACAAAATTTCTAAATATTGGAATTATATTTACCTGCCTTTTAATATCCAGTTTTGCTTACTCAACCGAAGCTAATGCGCCCACGATAAAAGAGCTGGCCGATAAGAAAGAAACCGAAGATAAAGTCATCAAAGAGCTAACCTCTGCCCCGGCCGCAGGACCCCATGATGAACATAACCGCTCCACTCCTCGCTCAAGTCTATTAGCACTAGCAGACGCCATTGAAGCAAAAGACTACGAACATGCTCTTAATTATCTGGACCTGAGAAATCTACCTTTCTCAACCGATGACCAGCAGCTTAATCAAACCGAGACTGACCTGGTCAAGAAACTTACTATCGTCGCGAGCCGCGCCATGACCATAAGTCTTGAAGATTTGAGCAATGATCCACTGGGCCATAAAGATGATGGCCTGCCATCTTACCGTGACCGGATAACCACTATTAAGACAGCCAATGGTCCAGTTGATATCTTAATGCAGCGCGTACCTCGTGGTGATGGCGTATTTGTCTGGAAAGTGTCCAATGCTACGGTTGCATTGATTCCAGAATTGAACGATGAGTTTGGTTACGGCGTCATCGGTGAAAAATTATCCGAAATTTTCCCGAGTTACGTCATTAGCGGCTTTGAACTCTGGCAACTAGTTATGATGACGATCATATTGCTTATCGGTTACGCCGTTGCGCACGCTGTCACATTTATCCTTATAAAGTTTTTACAGAAAAACCCACGCTTCAATAAACAACGAGTACAAAAATTTATTGTTGGGCCATTGCGTCTCTTAATTGTGGTGATGTTTTTTCGTGCCAATTTTGACATGATTGCACCCACAATTGTTGCACGCGCTATCTTTGAAACTAAAACAGTTTCAATTATTGCTATCTTATGGGTACTGATGGGCGTCATCGATCTGATCATCTATCGATTTGCTGAACACATGCAACGCAATGGCCAAACTGATGCTGTTGTATTATTGAAACCTGCAGCAACAGCTGCCAAGCTCATTTTAATTATAATAGCTATTATTTCCTGGATGGATAATTTAGGTTACCAGGTAACAACGTTAATTGCCGGCCTGGGCGTCGGTGGCGTTGCCGTTGCTCTCGCTGCGCAGAAGTCACTGGAAAATATGATTGGCTCGATCATTATCTACACCTCACAGCCGGTACGTGTTGGCGATTTCTGTAAATTTGACAATACATTAGGCACGGTCGAAGAGATCGGTTTGCGTGCCACGCAGTTGCGAACCCTGACCCGAACGGTGGTGCATATCCCCAACGCTTTATTTGCCGCCGGCATGATCGAAAATCTCACACAGCGAGATAAGATCTTATACCGCACGCGTTTACGTTTGTCTTACAAGGATACACCTGAACAGGTCAGGCAAGTGTTAACAAAGATACGCGAATTGATTAACCAGCATGAAGCTATCGATGAAGAAAACTCGCGCGTACGTTTTTTTGAATTTGGTGATTACGCGCAGGAACTTGATTTCTACGCCTATATCAAAACACAGGATTTTACTGAATACCTTGAGCATCGTGAAGATATCAATCTAAAAATCAATGATATCGTTGCATCTGTAGGCGTTAAACTGGTGATCCCAGCGAAGACTATCGACTTACATCAATCGACTGACACCTTACCCGTTAATAAGTAAAGCGAACTAATGATTCGCAGATCATTATTAACAACAATGCTTGCGAGTTAAATCTTTATCCTGATAAGGCAAATCCCTAATCAGGATAAAGATATTCCACAGGTCTATTTACCTAAATTCCATATACCTGTTTCTTTTAGCGCTGTCGTACATTCCTTAGTCAGCTTGGCTTCATTTTTCTTCAGGCAACTCACTATGCGGCCTTCACCAGCCTTCACATTAAGACAGTGTTTGTCGGCATCAGCTTCACAGGCTTTGATAGAATAATCTATTGCGATCATACCCATCTCCAACGCCATCGCAGCTTCAACGATGCCGAGTTTACACGCCGTTGACAGGTTGTCCTCATAAGCCATTAAACACATAAACGATTTTTGACTATTTGACGGTAGGCCAGGACAGAGTATAGCCGCATCTGCATCACAGCTTTGGACTTCTATGTTCACCACAATGGCAGCGCCTGATAATTTATCAGCCAGTTTTTCGCCTTCTGCGATGGCAGTGCTGGAGATGAACATTGTTGCCAGGATAAGTGTTGACACTATTTTAATAATTTTCATTTTAAGTTTCCTTTTGTTAGTAAAACTATCGATCGATTTGATGGATGGAAGTCAGTTTTATTAGTGCTTTGCTTCACTCCGAAATCAGACGGCACTATACAACAACCGTCATAAATTGAACACTACTGCTATATTAAATACCGCCGCCCCATCGGTATTGCCAGGCGATGGCGAGCGCATCATAATCTGTACCGGTACGCGTACTGACACCGCTGCTGCCAAATAACTTGATGGAATGATAACGATTCACCGGTAGTGACAGGGTGAACCCGGTACGCCAGTTTTGTTGCAGATCGTCCTTGGCAACACCGTCGATGCTTGTCTGACCGCCAGTGTAGTAAGTCGCGCTAACTGCCGCCCATATATTACGTGGAAAACTATAGATCACGTGAAACTGCGTAGAATAGATGGCATCTTGCTGGCGTATTTTGCCATTATCAAAATCGTTATTATCCGTGTAAATGACTGCCGCCGCCGATGCTTCCAACGTCCAGTTACCAATCGCCTGCGAAACACCCAGCCCGGGCTCAAACGACCAGCGGTTAGTACCAATATTGATCAGTTTATCTGACTCGTAAACACCGAGTGGTGCAGTGAGTTTGAGCGTAAAACCTACAATGGTATCTTGTTGATAATCTTTAAAATCCTTTAGTGAAAGAGCGGGGGCGCCATAAAAATTCATCGAGTAATAAAACGCTGGATCAGCCACACCATCCGTTTCCCGGGTGAGGAAGTTTCCATTTAGATAACCATCGGCATATAAAGAGGCATAGGGCAGAAGTACACCGACTTTGGCCGACTTACCTGCGACATCTAACGCGTGTACATAGGCAAACAGACCCATATCGATATCCGCATTGGCATCTGTGATGGGTACTGCCGGGTCAAACAACAGAGCGCCTTCAGAACGCTGATAGCCAACGAGTAAAAAATTCATGCCTACTGGTATATTAGCGTAAGCACGGGGCTCGAGAGTCTGCGCCTGAGCGCGGCCAACGGTAGCTACTAAGCAAAATAAAATAAGTAGCACAATACAAATTGGTCTGATCATGAATTAAACACTGTGCTAAATATGTAAGAGGCAAATGATAAAGGCTTAATCATTCAATAAATGCGTCACCGCCTCCCCGTAAAATGTTTTAGCGACATCCCAGCTACCCGGATTAATTGAATCGACTATATCCGCATATACAATCATTGGACTCAGGCCGGCGCCATTATCATCACCCGCATAACTTGGTGACCAGAAACTTTTATAGATACATATCTCGCCTTCGTCGTCTCTGCGCAAGCCATAATGCTCTGCAAAATTTTTGTGTCTGACGTCCGATAAGAAATATAGACTGATCGTTTCAGGCATCATAAATGGTGTCGATTTTGCAATAATAACCTCACCTCCCCACAAGCCCTGAAAGTCAACCGGATTAGCTGTCTTCCACCAATTTTCATCATCACTGGTATAACACGCTAAAATTTGTTTTGGTCGCAACTTCTCCAGATAACCATCAACCCAACGCTCAAATAAACGTTTTTTGTTGACCAGTCGTCGCTCTCCGTCATCGAGAATATAACCAGAAGCATACAGATCATCGATAACAGGCCCCACACTACCCAAGGCGATATTTACCTTATTTGAAATATCACGGTACGATGCGTGAAGAAATTGCGGTCGATTGAAAAGGGCGAAAAT
Source organism: uncultured Gammaproteobacteria bacterium (assembly GCA_913065105.1). GTDB lineage: Bacteria > Pseudomonadota > Gammaproteobacteria > SZUA-229 > SZUA-229. Next base: position 6,324 of record CAJXZZ010000067.1, read on the forward strand.
CAATTTTAATCCTGCTGAATTAAACGCCCTGCCTCGCACCCGTTTAGCGCGTAAACGTGATAATTTTTTACCTTTAACATAAAAATTAAGCGTCTTATCCTGGACAGATAAGTTTTTAATAAACAGGTTACCTGCACAATCAACAAATGAAATTGAACGCCGACGTAACTTTTCTGCCATCACAGGATTTACAAAATCCGCAAACAGTATAGTCTTTGGTGGCAGAGATTTTATCTGTGCAATTAATGCATCTATATTTTTCTGCGGTGCCCAGTGCTGCACAAATACTGTATATGATTGCTCAGGATCTTCACAAGATATGACTACCGGGCTACTTTTGCTAGTACCGCGTTCTGCCAAAAAAAAGAAAGGCTCTGTCGATTCAAGCGAAACCTCAGCATCGATATAACTATTCAACTGATTTAAGGCTTCCTGTATTACCTGCTTCTTCTCCATCGTCACCCCCTTATCCGCAATTAAGCGTGCTGTCCACGTTCAAGAATAATGAACGGATAGTAGCATACTAATAAATAATATTTTTTATTTCAATAACAAGTTTAAGAAAAAACCAGGAGAGCAGTATCAAGCACCACATACACACAGAGAGCTAAAAAACCACCCACTATTTTGACTCACTATTTTCAGCGACCATTACTGCATATTTGAGGCTAGCGCGTAACGCACTTATTTCATTATCAAGCGAATCATTCCGACTAAGCAATTGCGTTGATTTTCGCAGAGGACGACCATGTGATTTTTCAAATTGTGACTCTAACTGTTCAACCAATTGCAAAACAGTCTCTTCAGGATAAGCATTCAACTCAAGATGGTTAAATAAAGCCTTGCTCGCATCAAAGGGATAACGTTGAAAACGATCGACATAAGCCTCCACCAGTGACCAGAAAAAAGGCCGCACCTTACTGACTTCAAGGTTGTCGTCATTAAGCAGTCTGATGGCACGTTCGCCAAGCTGGGTTAAGTTTTCAGGAGGGGATCGATCGCCGCGACTCTGACCGAATTTGTCTTCCGCGTTTAAAACGATGTTGTTATGCTTATGAAGTTTCAATGCATTTTTATTATTGTCTTGGCTTCCGTCTATCGAAGCGAAATATAACAAATCAAAATCATGTATCGCAGCACCATTAAACTGCTATTCTCCCTTCAAATCAAGCATAAATTGTCAGTAGCAATTCAGCTGCAATCTTTTATAAAAAAATTTCAAATGAATGCGAATAGTTAAAGATAATTACTGGACATTAAAACCAGACCCATGGATAAAAATACTAAGAATTTTTCTATCTATTGAGTTATGGAACCGATAAGATTCAATCGACCACCTTCCCGTATTTGTTGTTTGTTTTCTTTACACTTCTATATTTATAGCAAACAGCAGCATTCGTAAGCTGATGAATTTATAGCATAAATATTTATTTGCATGATTATTGCATGATCAGTAACCTACATGCAGCACATTATAACCTTACTGAATAAACACTATGACACCGCGATGGAAGCAAGCGTGTCATTTTTTATAAACTTTACAACAATCGTTTTAGTGGTAATGCGCCACCCCATGCTATCAACCGGTTAAGATGAATCAAAAAGCAAAACAAATTCTACAGAAAGTGGATGTGGACAAACTACCAAGTTTGCCGCATGTTTTGCTTCATTTGCTTAAAATCTGCCATGATGAAAGCTTATCTTTCAGTGAGCTGGCGAACATTCTTCGACAGGACCCTGGCTTATACGCACGCGTTTCCTCTGCACGTCATCGTGATCATTGTGATACCAGGTGTAATACTGTACAGCAACAATCCGGCCCTGCACTGACGTTAGAGCAAATGCTTCCGCAGCTAGGTATCAACACTATCAAGAGCATTGCGGTTACAGCAACAGTGCAGCAATTTTTCTCTCGCACCAGTCTTGAGCGCACCGATTTTCTCAAACAGCACTGGCATCACTCACTATACAGCGCAATCGTTGCCGAATCACTTGCCAGGCTTTGTCATTACAGTAACCCAAATGAGGCTTACACCACTGGCTTGTTACACAATGTAGGCCAACTGGTTCTTGAAACTGCCTACCCTGACAAATACACCATAGCGCTTGCGCAATTAAGTGAAGATGATTACTTTCACACACTTGAACAGGATGAGTTCGATACAACACACCAGCAAGTTGGTGCCGAATTACTGAAAAAACACGGCGCAAGCAGCTTTGTCTATGACGCTGTTTTATACCACCATGAAAATGTTGAACATATCCTTGACGCACATCCTCTGGTAAAGATTATCAATCTAGCAAACATGCTGACCAGCGATTATTTTAAAGAGCAAGACCAGCCAGTTTTTGATGCCGCATCACAACTTCTGGGTTTAAATAAACCGCTTATACTCGAGATGCTGGAGAAGTCTCAGGAAAGACTTAAAAACATTTCGCACACGCTGGAGATCAACCTTGCTATTGATGGCATGGATGGCGAAACAGCAAAACAACAAAATGCTGAGGACGAGTTCAAACAGGTACAACTTGCCGAACAGGTTAAAAATATCGCACTGTTAGACAGCGTCCATCAGCACCTGTCGCGCATTAAAACCCAGGGTGAAAATCAGTCGGCTTTACTCAATGTCATCTCACAACAGATGGGTATTATTTTCGGTGTTAGCCAGTGCATTCTGTTCTTGTACGATGCGAAAAAAGACCAGGTCAAGGCGCTTCCAGCCGATAATCAACCTGCCCAATTAGCCGATATATCCATCCCCTTAACATCAGGCCGTAGCCTGGTAACCGATGCCTTGCTAAGCAAACAGGCCTGCCACTCATTTGACGCTTTCGATAGCGATAAAAATAAACTGTCCATTATTGATCGACAGCTAATCGGTATAACTGAACAGTCTGGCATCATCTGCCTGCCGATGATGATGGATAATGCTGCCATCGGCACATTGATATTAGGTGTAGATAAAACACGCTATGAAACCCTGTGGAAGCAACTGCCATTATTAATGCGTTTTGTTAATGAGGTTACGCACACCATCAGCGTGAACATGTCCACAGACAGATCATCTGCTAGCGGTCACGAAGAGACGAGCTTACTCGAACAAAAAATTCGAGAAGTATTGCACGAAGTTCGCAATCCTCTGAGCATCATGAACAATTATCTTGGCATCCTCAGTTACAAACTGGACAGTGATAAACCCGCACAGGAAGACGTACAAACGATCAAATCCGAAATTGAACGCATCGGCCACATACTCAATCGCCTTACAGAAACGGAGACGCCATCAGATGAAACCTCGCCGGTAGACATTAATGCAATCCTTGCAGACCTCACCAATGTCTTCCAAACTTCACTATTCGCCAGCAATAACATTCAGATTACACTCGATCTGGATGAAAGAATCACCACCCTGCAAACCAATGCCAATGCCCTTAAACAGATATATACCAATTTAATTAAAAATGCTGTAGAGGCGCTTCCTGCAAAGGGCAAACTTATGGTCTACACTCAAGATTATGTAAACGTTGACGGCAAAGAGCATATTGAGCTTTCTGTCTCTGACGATGGACCAGGTATTGATACCAACATCCTGCCACGGCTATTTTCACCGGTGGATTCCACCAAAGGTGACGACCATGCCGGATTAGGACTGACGATCGTCAAAAACCTGGTCAGTGAATTACATGGATCGATTAGTTGTAGAAGTAGCGACAAAGGCACCAGTTTTCGCATCCTGCTTCCTAAGTAATCGATAAATAAATGATCAAAAATGCACACTCTGGAACGTGCTAAATAAAATAATAATGTAAAAGTTGGGCGACTTTTACGCAGCAGAGTGAAAAAAAATGAGTATAAATGAGCAGAAAATTCTCATAGTCGACGATGATACCGTCGTACTAAAAAGTTTAAAAGACCTACTTGCAATCAGAGGCTTCAACACTGATACAGCTATCGGCGGACAGGAAGCAATATGTCAGCTAGACCAGAATAACTATGACCTGGTACTGTTAGATCTACACATGCCTTATGTCAACGGTCATGATGTAATGGCGCATATCCGCGCAAAAAAAATCAATACTTCCGTTATTATCGTCAGTGGTGAAACCTCGTTTGAAGCAGCAAAAAATGCCTGCTCGCAAGGTGCGTATGATTTCCTACGCAAACCGTATGCGACAGACGAATTAATTATCACCATCAATAACGCATTAAAAGAAAAACGCCTGCAGAAACAAAATACCTTCATGCAGCAACAGCTGGGTGAATCAGAACGTTTACATCGTTATATCGTAAACACCTCACCAGATATCATATATATTCTGGATCCGGATGGTCATTTCACCTTTATCAACGAACGCATCGAAACCCTGTTGGGATTCAGTAAAGAAGAAATCGTTGGTAAACACTACTCCTTCCTGGTTCATCATGATGATATGGAACAGGCAAAATATGTCTTCAATGAGCGTCGGATAGGAACACGTGCGGCCAAAAATATCGAATTGCGTTTGAAATGCAAAGATGACGGCAATACGCGCCACTTCAGTAATCGCACATTAGCTATCGAGTTAAGCGCGATGGGCATGTATCAGAGCAAAGATGAATCCAGTAAAAGTTATATGGGCACTTATGGTGTGGCGCGCGATGTTACTGAACGCAAAGTCGCTGAAGAAACGATTAGCTTTCAGGCCTATCATGACCTGCTCACCAAACTGCCAAATCGCGCATTATTAAATGACCGACTAAGTCTCGCCATCAGTCAGGCAAAACGTGATGATGAAAACCTTGCCGTTATGTTTCTCGATCTTGATCGATTTAAAAACATCAACGATAGCCTGGGGCACATGATCGGTGATGAGCTACTGCAACAAGTCAGTCTCCGGCTTAAAGACTGCATTCGTGAAGGCGACACACTGGCGCGTTTTGGTGGTGATGAATTCACTATGATGCTGCCTAAACTACATAATGCTCGCGATGATGCCAGCAAACTTGCTGAAAAAATAACAAACACACTAAAACAGCCTTTTATTATTGATGGTCACGAACTTTATGTCAGCGCCAGCATCGGTATCGCTTTATATCCACACGATGGCAACAATATTGACAACCTGATCAAACATGCCGATGTCGCCATGTACCACGTCAAAGGTCAGGGTAAAAACGGTTATCAATTCTATTCCAATGAAATGAATATACCCTATGTTGAAAAACTTTCTTTAGACACAGGTATTCACCGCGCTCTGGATAACAATGAATTCAACCTGGTCTATCAGCCACAGATAAACTTACGCACAGGTGAAATTGTTGGCGTAGAAGCACTATTGCGCTGGGATCATCCCGAGCATGGCATTATTTCACCCGCAGAATTTATACCCTTCGCAGAGGAAAGCGGCTTAATTGTCGACATTGGTTTCTGGGTATTAAAAACCGCTTGCGCGGAACTCAGCCGCTGGCGAATTGCTGGCCTTCCAGAAATCCGCATGGCGATAAATGTTTCTGCGCGCCAATTGATGGAACAGCACATCGTCGACGACATATTAAAAATCTTAAAAGATTACGACATTCCTGGTAATTTCATCGAACTGGAAATTACAGAAAACGCAATTATGGATGATATGGATAGCGTCATTCGTAAACTTCAAGAATTAAGCAGCCATGGCATAACAATCGCAATTGATGATTTTGGCACCGGTTATTCATCATTGAGTTACCTGCACAAGCTACCGATACATACACTAAAAATTGATCGCTCATTCCTCAAAGAATGTTGTATCAACAAAGGTGACAACACTATCATCAATACGATTGTAGCGATGGCCAAAGGTCTTAACTTAAATGTTGTTGCCGAAGGTGTTGAGTCACAGGCGCAGCTGGAATATTTACGTGAGATAGAATGCAGTGAAGCGCAGGGATACCTATTTGGTAAACCTTTACCACCAAACATTATTTCACAATTGTTAATTCAGGAACCTTATGCTACACCGGGTAGCCGCAGTGATTCTAGCAAGGGCACGCTTAGGCACCATTAAAAGCAAAAACATTTCACCGCGGAGAAATAGATAAGAAACTTTTACTCTGCGTCTCCGCGGTAAATTATTGTTTTAATTTTTTCCAACTTTCATGTTGCGCTATCAAATCCAAAGCCTGATCTAACAACTCTTTTCCCGGTGACATGCGATGCCAGGTCGACGCCCCTGAGGGATGCGGCAATGGAATCATATCGACATCAACGCCGTTCATATTCAATTTAAATTCTTTACCAATAACATCCACTAACTTACCCACTGTTAAATACTGTGCAATGGCCAGCTTACCTACAGGAATAATCAACCCAGGCTGTAACAGCTCAATTTCTTTATTCAGCCATTGTGAACAGGTTTTAATCTCTGTTTTATCCGGTACACGATCACCGCCTTTTGGATTCTTCCCAGGAAAACAACGACACACCGCTGACATATATACCTGCTGCCTGAAATCATGTTCTGACACACCGATTGATTCAAACCATTTAAATAATGTTTTACCTGCTGTCCAGGCAAACGGCCTGCCCAAATCCCCTTCTTTATCACCCGGCGCCTGACCTATCAATAATATCTCTGCAGCTACTGCCTGACCGATAATCACCGGCGGGATCATATCTGGACATAAACGACAACGCCCCAGCGCTTCATGATGCGCCAAAATTAACTCATTATTTTTCATTCTTTGTACCTAAACATTTAATCTGTGATGCAAATCATTATAAAATGGATTCGCCTGAGTTAACATGAAACGTCATGGCGATGCTGATGACGATATAACCATTGCTACTTAAGTCACGGTTGCTAATATCATGGCATGATCCCGAGATACTTAAATGAAACTTACTCAACTATTTATATCATTTTTACTATTTACCAGTATTCCTGTTCATGCCGATGTTATGTTATTGATTCACGGCTATCTTGGTAATGCTAACTCGTGGGAAAAATCAGGCATTAATAGTGAGTTACATCAGCAAGGCTGGGCGCGCGCCGGTATGTTTCAAGGCAGCCCGCAGGGTCCACAGTTGTTTGTCACAGAAAATAAAAATGCTAAAAATCAGGTTTATGTTGCCACCTTGCCGTCAGATGCCCCGGTAATGGTCCAGGCCGATGTCTTAAAAAGCACCATCGACATCCTTCGTCAAAATCATAGCAACGATAAAATCATACTGGTTGGCCATTCTGCTGGCGGCGTGGTTGCGCGCATGGCACTAGTCCGCCATCAATTACAAAACATTAAAGCACTGATCACCATTGCATCACCTCATATCGGTACAGGACGTGCTGATCAGGCACTGGATATAACCGCCAACCATGGCCCATTTAATATGGTAAAAAGTTTTGTTGGTGGCAGTGATTACGATGCACTTAAACATTCACGTGGTTTAATGGTTGATCTGAGGCATCCGCAACCCGGCAATATGCTTTACTGGCTCAACAGCCAGCCGCACCCGGGTATTCATTATGCATCGATAATTCGTTTAAATAATGACGGTGCAACGGGTGATTATTATGTTCCCGGATTCAGTCAGAATATGAACAATGTCCCTGCTCTGCAAGGCCAGTCATCAACTTATGCGACACCCACCAATCACTTTTTGACCCGCCAGGATGCAAATACCATCCTTTCGATTATTGATCACTTTTAACATTCAGCATACCCTTTTCAGCGAAACGGCTAACACCCCACTTCCCAATTTTTATTTAATTTCTAGCGTAAAAATATCACCCATCGCCTTGCGCATCTGTGTGATAGATAAATGCCTGTCATCCGATACAGCCTCCCAATGTTGACAGGTCATACGATAAACATCTTTTTGTTTAGCAGAATTCAGATACATCATGGTTGCATAATTAAACATCAGGCTGTGATCAAGAAGACCCATGGCGAGATAACCTTCACCCACAGCAAGATCAAGCACAGCTAGTTGAATATTTTTTTGTAACGATGAAGACTCGATTTCATCCACTACTTTAATAATCTCAAAACCATCTATCTGCACCGTGCGCGGTTGCTCACTTATTGTATAGATCTCAAACTTACAATTTGGCTGATACTTATTTACATCCTTATAGCGCATTATCTCTCCATCCTGCACATATACCGACACCTGGTCACCTGCAATCGTTATCTCCTGATTCAGCGTAATCACCGAGCCTACCGACACAGCATAAAATACTGAGTTCTCATCTTTTGTGTTATTGGCACTACAGGCTGCTAATAGCGTTAGCATAGACCAACAAAAAATTCTTTTTATACTTAACATGATAGATACCTTGATTAGCAACGCTTAGATATATTTTTGTAAATCCTTCTCACTTCTGTTTATACTCTGACTATCAAAAACTTAAGTCAAGCCAATACCTCAACGGGATAACTCACCGCTCCAACTAATCATTATGCTAACTCATCTCTGGTTTGCTTTTTTTGCGATTTCATTTATCAGCGCCTGTTATCAATGGCTGATACATGGACAGGCTGAGATATTTTCATCCCTTGTTCAGTCTACGTTTGACATGGCTAGTCTCAGCGTTGAAATCTCGATCGGTTTAATCGGTGTATTAGCACTCTGGTTAGGTTTTTTTAAAATAGCAGAGCGTGCAGGCATGGTCCAATTACTGTCTCGTGCGCTGGAACCGCTATTCTTAAAACTGATGCCTGGCGTGCCTAAAAACCATCCATCTCACGGCAGCATCACCATGAACATTGCTGCCAATGTTTTAGGTCTGGATAATGCAGCCACCCCGATGGGGCTAAAAGCCATGCAGGACTTACAAACTCTAAATTCAGAGAAAGATACGGCTAGCGACGCTCAGATATTATTTCTGGTACTTAACACCTCGGCAGTCACCTTATTACCGGTGACGATATTCATGTATCGCGCTCAGCAAGGTTCGACAGACCCCACTGCAGTATTTTTACCCATACTCATGGCGACCAGTGCATCCACACTGACGGGACTACTGTCTGTTGCTTATGTACAAAAAATTAATTTATTTGATAAAACCATCGCGCTCTATTTTACTGCCTTCGCCATCATTCTCGCCAGCCTGGCCAGTTTTCTTATATCACTGCCTACTGAACAGATGGCAGGAACATCCAGCCTGTTAGGTAACTTTATTCTATTCAGTATCATCATGACTTTTCTCGGCGCCGGCTGGTACAAAAAAGTTGATGTTTACGACGCCTTCATTGAAGGCGCTAAGCAGGGTTTTGAAATCGCCATCAGATTAATCCCTTACTTACTCGCCATGCTGGTCGCTATAGGTTTATTGCGTAGCAGCGGTGTACTTGATGGCCTGATTTCACTGTTTGAAAGCCTTTTCTCGCTACTAGGTTTTAATACTGATTTTATTCAGGCACTACCCACCGCCTTTATGAAACCTTTAAGCGGAAGCGGTGCCCGCGCTATGATGCTGGAAACCATGAACACATACGGTGTTGATTCTTTTGCCGCAACAGTTTCAGCCATTATGCAAGGCAGCACAGAAACCACCTTCTATGTGCTCGCTGTCTATTTTGGTAGTGTCGGCATAAAAAAGGTACGTCATGCACTCGCCTGTGCATTGCTGGCCGATCTCGCAGGTTTATCTACCGCTGTTTTTGCCGGATATCTGTTTTTCCATTAGTCCATTATTTCAATTCAACCTGGTTATGATTATTAACAAATACTTATATTCCAGAACTTCTTCTTTACTGCAAGGATAAGTAATAAGTAACATCGAGCATAATCACAAAACGCACTTGATCAGTATCACCGCAATATAGCACTCAATTAAAATATATAAAAAAACAAATAAATAGGATGAAAAATAAAGCTGATAGCGTTACTCTTGTCCCATTGCTATATAAGATTGAACAAGGAGAAACAAAATGCAAAAACCCTGGTTAAAAAGTTATCCTGCAGGTATTCCGGAAGAAATTGATATCAACGAGTTTTCTTCCGTGGCTGATATTTTTGATTCCAGTATTGCAAAATTTTCCGACTTCCCCGCTTACACCAACTTCGGTAAAACCATCTCCTATCACGACGTTGATGTTTACACCGCACAACTAGGTGCTTATCTTAAAAATGAACTCGGTCTAGAAAAAGGCGACCGTGTTGCTGTAATGATGCCTAACCTTCTACAGAACCCGATCGCCATATTTGCCATACTGCGCGCGGGCCTTGTTGTCGTTAATACCAATCCGCTGTACACCGCACGCGAGCTAAAACACCAGCTTAATGATTCTGGCGCAAAAGCCATCGTCATTGTTGAAAATTTTGCACATGTCTTACAAGACGTTATTGATGAAACATCCATAGAACATGTCATCACCACAAAAATGGGCGACATGCTGTCACCTGTCAAAGGCTTCATCATAAACACGGTTGTTAAATATGTTAAAAAAATGGTGCCGGCATTTAAACTTAAAAACGCCGTAACTTTTAAACAGGCACTAAAGTTAGGCGCGCAACATCACTTTCAAACGGTACCAAGCAATCATGATGACATCGCGTTTTTACAATATACCGGCGGCACTACGGGTGTATCTAAAGGCGCGGTACTAACAAATAAAAACATGGTCGCCAACATGCTGCAGGCGTCAGCATGGATAAACGACTACATCGGAGACAAAAAGGGCACCATCATTACCGCTTTACCGCTGTATCATATTTTTTCACTGACAGCCAACTGCTTAACCTTTACCCGTTATGGCTGGTGTAATTATTTAATAACCAACCCACGTGACATAAATGGATTTGTTAAAGAACTTAAAGCCACTGAGTTTCATGTGCTGACAGGTGTTAATACGCTGTTTAATGGTTTGTTAAATCACCCTGATTTCAAAACGATAGACTGGTCAAACTTTGCCTTTGCCCTCGGTGGTGGCATGGCCGTACAACGCGGTGTTGCCGAGCGTTGGAAAGAAGTCACCGGCACTACCTTAATTGAAGCTTATGGGCTAACAGAGACCTCGCCGGCCGCATGCATGAACCCCATGAATTTAAAAGAGTTTAATGGAAAAATAGGTTTACCCATTTCTTCTACTGAAGTTAGCATACAGGATGATGACTGGAACGACGTCGCTTTAGGCGAACACGGTGAAATCTGTATTCGTGGACCACAGGTGATGCAGAGCTACTGGCAAAGACCCAAAGAAACATCTAACGTATTAAGTAATGATGGCTGGTTACATACCGGCGACATAGGCTTTATCGATGAAGATGGTTTTGT
>CAJXZZ010000068.1 GCA_913065105.1 uncultured Gammaproteobacteria bacterium
TTTACAAATAAAAGAGAAATTTCCATGTTAGTTAAAGATAAACTTTATTCAATTACATTACCAAATCTTGAATTGTTTGATACTACTGGATTAGGAGATATATTTTCTTCAACATTTTGTTGTACTATGCTTAAAGAAAAAGACTTTTTGTGGGCACTTTGTTTTGCTGGAGGTGCTGCCCAAGCAGCATTGGAATCAAAGAATGTAGGTTTGCAAAAAATTCCAAAAAAAGGAACAATTGAAACTAATGCATCATATTTTTATAATTTAGTAAAATTCCGAGATTTGTAATTATTTTTTCAATTTCTAATGAAACAATCTAAAAATAAATCCCATGGCAAAGAATTATTTTTTAAATTCATAAATTAATTTAAATTCTCTACCTTGAGCTTGATGTAATCTTTTATGAATTGCAGAAAATACTTTAGAACCTTGTTCTATGTGTGTTGGTGCGATGATACATGCGCGTGTCTCTAAAGTTGTCTATGGCGCTGCGGAGCCGCGCACAGGTGCATTGGGTGGTGCTTTTAATCTATTAGAAGCGAATCAGCATAATCATCTCTTCGATGTGGAATCTGGCGTCATGGCAGAAGAAAGTAGCGCGTTATTACAAAATTTTTTTAAGTCTAGAAGGAAGTCTCAGAGTGTGCATAAATAGAAATATGCACTATTGCCATTCTTTCAGTTCGTCTGCCTTTTGCATTAGATAACAATCAATATCATAGGGCGGTTTGATCACTAAGCGGTGTACCTTCGTTAGCTTTTATAAAGTACAAATTATTTTCAAATAATAAGCCGTGTTCATTTTTGCATTTCAGAGTAACGCTGCATAAGCCTCTTTAAAAGGATCTCTTTAATTATGCCTAATAAAAATAATTTAATTGACTGTAAACATGGTGATTATATCAAACAGGTTCAGGGCATCCTTTATGGCTTATTAAGTTGGGGTGACTTTGACCATGTATGTGAATATATCGGTAATACTAAGGATATAAATTGGTATATTTACGAAATAGAGAAATCTATACCGCAGAATACATCTACTAATAAAGAAATTAAAGAATTCATTAGGTCATTAAATTCGCATATCCATAAAGACTATGATCGTGAACATTGTGGCATAGCATTTGTAGATTCAATAGATGAACCCAGCATACTTAAAGTGTTTAACCCAAAGCTGCTTAAATCAATATGCAATATTTATGGTTCTTCACCAATACACGGATGGGTTGTATCTAGACAAAAGCCAGTGGATCTTAATACCTTGGATGAAATCAACACAGGTAGTTCACAAAATAACATCGATTTCCCTAAAGCAAAAAGAACACTAGATGCACGACGTACCGGCTGTCCTTTGCCAATTATAAATACCTGTCGTGCGCTTGAGTCCTTGCATGGTTGTGAACTGCTGGAAATTATGACGATAGAGCCGGGAGCCGTGAAAGATGTTTCAATAATATGCGATCGAACTGGTGATAGAATGATTTCTACCTATCAAACCCATAATGGTTATTCTATCTTTGTAGAAAAAATTGAGAGCAAACATAAAAACACATAACAAATCAATCAAGTTCGCCAGCAAAAGGCGCTGGCTTGGACTCCGCAAAAAACGCTCCGCCACTTATTTCGGACGTTAACGTCCGCTATTGTTATATTTTCATTGTAAGAAAAAACCACTCAATGTCGTTTTATGATTGGACAGGGAAGGAATACTGATAAATCTCAATGTCTTCTTTGTAAAAATGTTTTAACCTCGTCTTATATTTTCACGCTTCATATCACTGACGGATGGAATTATGCGGTTCGATTCTATCAACCCCACAAGGAAATAATCGAAGGGACATGGCTTTTCCCGAAAGTAACACAAATACAGTAAACTTTTTAGTAGGAGTAACTAAAATGAAAAAAATCTATTTAATAGCATTGGCTAGCCTGATGATAATATCATCAGGCTGTGTATCAGAACAAAAACTTACCGCTAAAGAAATCACACAAATTGCCAAAGAGGCTTATATCTATGGCTTCCCTATGGTGCTCAACTACAAAACGATGTACGACTATGCCGTCGATAAAAAATCACCTGAATATAAAGGGGATTTTAACAAGTTAGCATGTGTGGCTAGAGTCTTTACTCCTGAAGATAAAACTATTATTACGCCAAATTCAGATACGCCTTATTGTATGACATGGGTAGATCTGAGAGCTGAACCGATAGTATTCACTATTCCAGAGATAGAAAAGGAAAGGTTTTATGAAGTGCAAATCATTGACCTCTATACACACAATCCCGCTTATATCAGTACGGTAGCAACTGGAAATGTTCCTGGTAAATACCTCCTGGCAGGACCTGATTGGAAGGGAGATGTACCAAAAGGTATTACAAAAGTCATTCCTTTTGAAACACCATTTCTTTTTAGCATACATCGTACGCAACTCTTTAACCCTGGCGATATAGATAATGTTGAAAAGATTCAAAGTGCTTACCGTGTTGAGCCACTAAGCACTTTTCTTGGCACCAAAGCTCCGTCTGTAGCAGCAGCTATTGATTTTCCAAAGTGGGAAGAAGGAGCACAGTTTAACGCTCAGTCATTTTCTTATTTGGACTTTATGTTAACCCTTATCAAAACACATCAAGAAGAACAAGTCCTGATGAAAAGATTTTCAAAAATCGGCTTGGGTGATGAGGGTAAATTTGATATAAAAAAATTCTCTCCAGAGATTCAAAAAGCTATAGAAGAAGGTGCTAAAGAGGGATTTACTGAGATAGAAGATTTTTTAAAAAATAATTCTACTGATCCATTAGCGGCTGCAAAAATATTTGGTACAAGAGCATTTTTAAAAAGAAGCGCAAAAGAAAACTATAACTTAGATGACTTCTTTATTATGCGAGCAACTGCTGCACATGGCGGCTTATATGGAAACTCAGCTGATGAAGCTATGTACCCTGCCTATTATGTAGATGCGCAGGGCACTCCACTGGACGCTTCGCAGAATAAATATGCATTAACATTTAAAAAAGGTGAATTTCCACCAGTAACGGCATTTTGGTCCCTCACAATGTATGACGGAAAAACGCAACTGCTTATAGATAACCCTTTAAACAGGTATCTGCTTAATTCTCCTATGATGGATGGTTTTGTTATGAACGCGGATGGTTCTTTAACCCTTTATGTGCAAAAAGAATCTCCAGGTAAAGAGCTGGAACCAAACTGGTTACCTGCGCCTGATGGACCTTTTTATGCCGTGATGAGACTTTATGGACCAAAACCAGAAGCGCTGGAAGGCAAATGGGTTAATCCACAGCTTATTAAAGAATGATTTGAGTTCAGGTAAACAGTGTAGCGCGTACCTTGCTCATCTTTTGCAGCCGGTGATGTAATTGTTAGTTATAAAAAAATAATTTGAAGGAATCAATATGAAAACAACCCGTTATTTGAAACTCGTTTTATCAGCACTTACCATAATCATGCTCGCTGGTTGCTCTGAGCCAAGCACTACCGATCCCGTTGCAGTTGAGGCTGAGATCACCCAGGACACCTATTTGGGAAAAGAACCAGCTAGTGCCGCAGATAAGCCTGAAGCTGGTATAAAACCTACTGACTATTCTCCCTACGCCGGTATCGATTACCCGACCACCCCTCTATTTGGGGATACTCACTTACACACAACGCTGTCTTTCGACGCTGTCCCCTTCGGCACATTTACCACTCCCGAAGAAGCTTATCGCTTTGCCCGTGGCGATGAAATTGTTTCATCTACTGGTGTTCCGGCAAAAATTGGCCGGCCCCTGGATTTCATGGTGATTGCAGATCACGCCGAAAGCATGGGCATAATGAATGAGGTTAAAGCCGGCAACCCAGCCGTGATGGGCGACAAAACGGTTCAGAAGTGGAGCGACTGGCTCAATAAAGGCGGCGAAGACGCAATGAATGTCTACCGGGCGCTTGTTGCCACCACGCAGCCGGGGGCAGAGCCTTTACCCGAAGTACTGATAAACGATGAGATAACACTCTCAATCTGGCAGAAAAGTGTTGATGCTGCCGATGCCTTTAATGATCCCGGCCACTTTACTGCTCTAATCGGCTACGAGTGGTCATCGACTGATGGAGGTAACAATCTACATAGGGTTGTTGTCTACCGTGATGATGGAGATCTCGTCCGGGACACTATTCCCACCTCTAGTCAGGGGGACGGAAATCCCGAAACACTATGGCAAGCCTTGCAGAACTACGAGCAAAAAACAGGTGGGCAGGTACTGGCCATCCCCCACAATGGCAACCTCAGTAATGGGCTCATGTTTCCGCTGATCAACCCAGAAACCAGCGAAACGATTACCAAAGACTACGCAGAAATTCGTAGTCGCTATGAGCCCCTCTATGAAATTACTCAGATCAAAGGTGATGGTGAGGCCCACCCTACATTGTCGCCCAACGACGAATTTGCCGATTTTGAAACATGGGACAAGGGTAATCTTGATTTGTCTGTCGATAAGACAGATGAAATGCTGCCATATGAATATGGCCGCTCTGGCCTAAAACGAGGCTTGGAAGCCAAAGAAAAGCTGGGGATCAATCCCTTTAAGTATGGTGTTATCGGTAGCACTGATGCGCACACGGGGCTCGCTGGCATTGAGGAGGAGAACTTCTTTGGCAAGTTGCCCCATATGGAACCAAGCGATCATCGTATGGCTATCCCCATGCTCAAATTTGGGGATATGGAATATATGGGCTGGGAAATGGTTTCATCAGGCTACGCCGCAGTGTGGGCGCACGAGAATACGCGTCAATCAATATGGGATGCGATGATGCGTAAGGAAACCTACGCTACAACAGGCCCCCGCATGACGGTGCGTTTTTTCGGCGGCTGGAATTTTGATGCAAAAGATATTAGCAACCACGAAATCGCAACAGTCGGTTACAAGAAGGGTGTACCCATGGGTGGGGATTTATCAGATGCCCCCAAAGGAAAGTCTCCCACATTTTTGGTTGGAGCACTTAAAGATGCTATTGGTGCCAATCTCGACCGAGTACAAATCGTTAAGGGCTGGTTGGACAAGGGTGGTGAAGCACAGGAGCGGGTTTACGACATTGCTGTTTCTGATGGACGCACGATCACAAGCGAGGGGCGTTGTGAAACACCAGTAGGAAACACTGTGGATATTAAAAATGCTACTTGGACTAACACTATTGGTGAATCAGAATTGGTAACAGTGTGGAGTGATCCGAACTTTGACCCCAGCCTAAAAGCTTTTTACTACGTGAGAGTGCTGGAAATCCCGACGCCACGCTGGACAGCCTATGATGCTAAGGTTTATGGCATAACTGCTCCGAAAGAAGCTCCCATGACCATTCAGGAGCGCGCTTACAGCTCATCTATCTGGTATACCCCCAATGACTAGATGATCACTCAAAAGCACGATTTCTGAATAACCGATAATGTTTTGTTTTGAGTAAATGACGTTGATGAGCATCGCATGAAAGACTAAATAAGAGTTGCTTGCTATGGCTATAAGAAAATGACACATAACAAGGTAAGCAACCCGACGCCATAGGCGCGGGTTCTTTAGGCGTTAAACGTCTCCTTTTGGCCGAAAGTTCTCTGTCAGTGAAAATAAACGAAGGTCCGTTAACAATAAAATTTTTACTGACTGTAAAATTTGTTTAAGGTCGCCTAATGATTGTCTCCTGAAGTTACTGTAAGAATAATGAAGGTCTCTTGTTGGCACACACTACCCTGTCAACCAAGTTGCATGACCGTTTGATTCAAAGTAACTGGTAAGAGTTTGGAAACAATTTTCAGCCATTAAAATAAATTACTTAATACCACCAGTAATTAATAAAGGTTCAACGCCGTAGTGGTAAGGAAACTGGTATAGGCACACTCCCCTATCGCCTAAACAGCGCAGTTTCAGTGAGGTTCAAGACTCGCTAACCGGGCCTCATAATCGGCAGGTCGAAGGTTCGAGTCCTTCCAGGCCCACCATTTATTCCCCTTCTCGGCGCTGCCGATTTCAGAACAACATTTCCCTCATGATAGTGGAAAGCCGCTTATTACGCGGGGTTCAGGCGTGATTGGTTAATCTGTACCAGTTGAGTCAGATGGTCCTAGATTGCTGGCTTGGACCACAGTCCTTTTTCTCATTTACCGGTGGAATCTGAAAGCCACTGTTTATGGGGGCTCCACCCTCGTAACGAAAGTCGTGCAGGTTTTGTTAAGCAGTAAAAGCTCTCGACTTGAATATCGGCGTCCAAATCAATGCAGACGTTGATTATTAAATTTAACGAGCATGACACTATTAATTACCGTCTTGCTAGACTGGTTGACGGTGATTCCCCAAAAACTTTTCCATATTCAATAGCAAATTTCCCAATATGTGCAAAACCATAATTGATAGCGACCTGCGTCACCGTGGTGGCATCGGATTTTGCACTGAGTAGATCAAGATAAGCTGCATCCAGGCGACGCTGTTTTATAAATGCCAACGGACCAATCCCGTATTTTTTCTCAAAAGAACGTGACAATGTTCTGATCGAGCAGCTAGAAACTTCGGCAAGTTGATCTCGTGTTATAGGATTATCTAGATTTTCGCAAATAAACTCTTCAGCACGCCTTAGGTGGTAAGGGGCATTACCTTTAAATGAGTCTCTATCATTAATATCTTCGTTTAAATGCATTACAAAGCTTGCAAGCAAATCATCTTCACGTTCTTTCAGGGTGATTTTGCTGACGGCTGTTTTATTATTCAGCTCGGACCATGTCCTTGCGACAGACCGTAACAAGCCACAGCCTGTCCGTGTAAAAAATGATACATCAGGATTTGATGAAGAGAGTTCTTGAGTATCTGATTGCTGTAACCTTTGAGAGTAATCGTGAAATGGATCAGTAAAAAAGTTACATACCAGAAAATGACATTTTCTTTTTGCCATGAGATCAAAGGCATGACCTGGTTTAAGCAGATGCGCTGATGATGCCTCATACTCCTGATTTCGTCCGCGTTCTGAAACCGTAAAAGGAGCGCTCAGTGGAACAGTTAAACCGTAAAAATCGTCCTGTGGTTCCTTTAGGACCTTGAAAGAATTTGCTGACACTGAAAACAATCCAACAGCATCAAGTTTTTTCAAGCTGATTTCAGCATTGAATAATGAGCCTGTAGCGGGTCTTATCGAGACATCACCGCCAATAGGCTCTAGAAAATCCTCAAACTCTGTAGGGTCGTCAAACAGCATGATTTATCCGTAATCCAGGCAAAAAATATTGTGAACTAAATATACCGTGATTATGCTCTAAAAACACCATGATGTCCCAGAGGGGACTACCCCATAAGATTTTCTTCTTTACAATGATATATATGTACCGATAATCCAGCCACACAATAAAGAGTAATGTCATGATTAAGCCAATTATTTTAGTTACAGGTTTTCTGGTCTTCTGCCAGGTTACAACACTCAGTCATGCCGCCAAACCCATCCAACATGATTCTGAACACTATATTTTACTTGATCAGCATAAAAATCAATGGTCATCGGAAGATACAAAAATTGATGAAAAACTTGCTGAGATTCAAAAAAAGAATAATGGCAAGAAACCCAATATCATTTATATTCTGGTCGATGATGTTGGTCTGGGTGAATTAGGCTCACCCGTATTAAACAACGTACGTGGATACAGAACCCCAAATATCAATAAGTTTGCCACGCAAGGTTTAACGTTTAGCCGCATGTACACCGAGCCTTCGTGTACACCGACTCGCGCAGCATTTCTTACCGGGCGTTTACCTATACGTAGCCATATGCTTGAGCCAAAGGTTGTACCACCAGAAGGTAGTGGGCTAAATAAAGATGAAGTGACTATTGCTGAACTGCTGTCAAAGTCAGGTTACAACACGGCGCATATCGGTAAGTGGCATCAAGGTGATATAGAGCAAGCTTATCCGCACAACCAGGGCTTTGATGTCGCCAGTTTTGCTATGCACAATCAGGCAACCTTTGGCTTTATGACGACTGATGCGGAATCAGAGTTGCGGGCACACTCCTATTCGCCACAATCAGAAGAACTTGATTATGTGCTCGACAAAAACTTTCGTCCTAGAGGTTGGGCACTCAGCCTGGATGGCAAGAAAGGTGAATCAGCAAAAGAATGGGGAGTAGAGCCGGGAGAAGAACTGGGGTATGCCTACTGGGACAAGATGAACGAGCGTTTTCAAAAACAGGCACTCGATCAACTGCGCCGTCTTGCTAAAGAAGATAAGCCTTTCTTTTTAAATTATTGGCCAATGATCCCTGTTGAATTCAACAGTCATAGTAACAGGCCTCCTACACCCAATGGTGGCGCATGGGTTGGCCGTATGCAGGAACTGGACGGCTGGATAGGCGATATCCTTAACGAAGTGGAAACACTGGGTATTGCAGATAACACCTTTATTGTCATTATGGGTGATAACGGTCCGATGAAACAGTTCCTTGGCTATTCTGGTTTTACCGATATGATCTATCGTGGTCATAAAGGTGAAACAACAGAAGGTGGTGTGCGTGTGGATGCGTTCATCCGGTGGCCTGCAGCGATTAAAGCGGGTTCTGTTGCTGGCGACATGATTCACGTTTCTGATCTTTATACAACAATTGCACGAATTACAGGTGCAACAAAACATATACCGCGTGACCGGGTTGTCGATGGCATTGACCAGACTTCGTTGTTATTGAATGGCGATTTACATGGTCGACGTGATTATGTGCATATCTATAATGGACCCACCCTTGCTGCAACAGTCAAGGAGCAGTTCAAGGTGCATTGGCCAGCACCCGGTACCCCAGCATTTAAAGTGCCAGTCTATAATCTGTACCGAGACCTACGCGAAGAGCGCCCACTAAAAGTCGAAGCAATGTGGAGCGTAAATTATTTTAGCGCTATGCGTGCACGTCATTTGGCTCTCAAGAAAAAGTATCCGGACCGTAAAGAAACACATGCCAAACCTTATGAAGGTGTCTCTAACCTTCGCCCCGAAACTAAGGCGCTTGTAGACATCTTTGAAAAGTCACAGAGCATGTTGAAATAGCAGCTTGGCAATGGTCATTAGAAATGGCTGACAGATATTGACGCTATAGGCTAGAATCAGCAGTTAACCAGACAAGAAGAACTGCTACTCATAAAAATCGTATAGTACTTTTTTATTCAAATTAACTATACGTCAACATAGTTAATGCAAAACGCTAGTCGACTCCAGGGTAGATTCTGACTAATATATAACCATGCTGAAATATCTGCTGGGCATTCTGATCATACAAGCCGCCACTGTGGCTATGACGCTTGCGGCAATAAAATCTGGTGACCAGGAGCTTTGGCTGTCAGTGTTATTGCTTGGTTTTCTCATTGCCCTGGTTACCGCCTTCTGGTTTGCCTCCATAACCAGCCATGCTAAAAAAGATGCGCTGGCAAACGCCAAAGATGGATTTTCCAAAGAGCGAGAAAAATTGCGCGTTAACGCTGAGCGCCAAAAGACCAGACTCCTCCGCAAAAGTCATGAAGAAATCCGTAAAGAGACCAATCGCGCACACGCCAGGTCCAGCTTCAAACTGGGTGCGGGTTTTATTGGTATTGTTGCCGCCGGCTCACTGATGATATTCAGCCAGCTTCTTACACTGGGTTTGTTGACACTGGCTGTCGGCGGTGGTGCGCTGGGAGGTTATCTCATGCGTGTTCGGCAAGAGACCCTTTCACGAAATAAAGAGGCTTTTGCCATTAGTGATGATAAAAAACCTGTTATTGAGGTTCATCCTGTTAAGGGCGATTCCAATTAAACTCTCTTCCAGTACAGCGCAAAAAAGGATTTAACAAGACAGTGGCAAGTTCTAATTTCGACAAACGATTACTGATCGAACAGATACGTTACATGGAAACGGAGCATCCGCTTGCCTGCGATACTGAAGAACATTTTTCCGACCATAACATACACAAAGATTTTGAAGACCGTCTATGGCTACGGGCTCAGCGCCTCGTTGAGCAGCATGATTTATCCTTGATGCTGGGTCGCGCGGCGAGACTATCGCGCTATGGCAAAATATTGGTTATTTTTGTGGCTGCGTTGTTAGGCGCACTGGGCAGCATATATGCGATCACCGACAGCCATACCATCAACATCTACTGGTTGTTACTGGTCCTGCTTGGCTTTAATCTACTATCGATGCTGTTGTGGCTGACAGGCATCGGCCTGAATATAGAAAGTTTGACGTCAGGTATGCTGGCCCGATTAACAAGCTGGCTGCCCGAGCACCTCAAAAGCAGAAGCCAGACTAACGATAACGGTAACAACAAGAACAGCATGCAGGCTGACAGGGCATGGCTGGACTGTCATTTTTCCGGCGCTGTAGGGAAATGGCAGCTGAGCAAGATGAGCCACCAGCTATGGCTGGTTTACCTCTTCACGGGCCTGGTCTTTTTAGTATTATTGTTAATGGTTCGTCAGTATGACTTTGTCTGGGGTACAACACTGTTATCTGACAGCCTCTTCATAAAGATGACAGACGTTTTAAGTGTGCCACTAAATATATTAGGCTTCGCTACGCCTTCGGCAGACCTGGTCCATGAAACACGAATTGGCTCACTACCGTCTGATGCTGCACAAACATTATCTGCTGAGCATCGCTACCATTGGGCGCAGTTCTTGTTGGGTTCGCTGCTGTGTTTTGGCATCGTGCCGCGGATACTGCTCTGGAGCTGGTCGGTGATGATGAGCCGTCGTGCACAAAATCTTTTCACCCTGGATTATTACCTGCCTTATTATATTAATTTGCGTCAACGACTGATGCCACTGGCGAGTCATGGTGAGATAGTTGATGCCGATACCTCACCACCGGTTATCTCTGAAACGCAGCTTAAAACGCCTGCGCCACATGCACTTCCCGTTGAGACGCAATGGGTGGCAGTCGAACTCGACGATAACATGAGCTGGCCACCGACATCTATTAATGTGGCTAATGACCTCGGGCAGGTGATTAATCGTGAATCGCTGACGAAAATTCTGCAACGTCTACAGAGCAATGCACACCCGGTAATCGCAGTGGCAGTATCTTCCGCTCGCTCCCCTGATCGTGGTGTACAACGTACCATCGCCAGCTTGATGTCGAACAGTGCACAACGCTGGCTGGTGTTATTAAAGGAACACGAAGATGAACCTGTTTCGAGTACACGACTGGCGGCCTGGTACCGATTAGCTGAAGCGTGCGATGTTCCCGCCGATCATGTCATCACTATGGTTATGGTATAGGCATATGGCAGAGATCAAACACGAATCCAGTAACCCGGCGATAAATGTTGCTGTGGTCGGACACACCAATGCCGGCAAGACATCATTGATCCGTACACTGCTGAGAGATGATCAGTTTGGTAACATCGATGATGCAGCGGGTACCACACGCTCTGTAGAAAAGTCAGTAATTTTTGCCGGTGATGATGCGGTATTGAATCTATTTGATACCCCCGGTTTTGAGGATTCGAGTGCTTTACTGCAGGCACTTGATCAGATGTCAGCCAAAGATTTGTCAAAAACCGTTGACGCTAAATTGCCTGCAGATCTATTACGCAGCCTCATATCACATAAAGATAAGTTTCCCGATTTCGAACAGGAGACCAAGGTACTGCGGCAATCGCTCAACAGTGATGTGCTGCTATATATTATTGATGTGCGCGAACCCCTTCTCGGCAAGTATAGCGATGAAGTTGAAATTTTGAGCAAGGCCGGCAAACCGATTCTTCCAGTGTTTAACTTTATCGCTGGCAACAGTGAATCACTGATGCGGTGGCGCGAGCAGATGGCACGGTTCAACCTGCACGCAGCGCTGGAGTTTGATACCGTTGCTTTTGATTTTGAGGCCGAGAAAAGACTCTACCAAAAACTTCAAAGCCTGCTCGAACGGCGTTACGATACACTGCAGACACTGATCGATTATCGACAGGAAGTATGGAACAACCTGGTTCATGCAGGTGCACAACGTATCTTTCAACTGCTCACTCAGGTTGCCTGTTATCGACGCGAAGCATCCGGTAAAGATGGCATCTCTGATGCCGATGTGACATCAATGCAGAGCTTCGTACGTGAAGCAGAGAAGTTGGCATTGCGAGATCTGCTAACAATATTTGCTTTCACTCAGATGGATGTCGATCTGCAACAATTAGCGGTCAGCGATGGACAATGGGAACTGGATATCTTCTCTCCACGCGCGTTAAAGGACTTTGGCTTAAACGCAGGAGCTACTGCTCTGAAAGGTGCCGCAGCTGGTGCGGGTATAGATTTGATGGTAGGAGGTATGAGTCTAGGCGCAGCGACTATGCTGGGTGCAGCATTGGGTGCTGGCTGGGCGACGTTACGGCGTTATCAGCACGAGCTGGTGGCCGCCTGGCAAGGGCACAAATGGTTGTGCGCTGATGATGGCACGGTCAGTTTGCTGTACCTCAGGCAAGGTAAATTACTGCGCACCCTGACACATCGCGGGCACGCCGCCCAGAACAATATACAACTCTCTGACAATATAGAACATGCACTGCCTAAACGATGGCATAAAGTTGTAACGGCTCTTCGCCAGAATCCTGAATGGCAACACAACCCGTCATCCAGTCTAGAGTATCAGCAATTACAGACTGAAGTCATAGACTGGCTAACAAGTGACGAAAAAGATGGTTAGTAACTAAAACCCATTCCAGGAACCAAAGGTGACAGATCTATTTGGTTTATTTTCTCTTTTACCAGTGGAATCTGAGACCAACTGTTTATGGGGGCCCACCCTCGTAACGAAAGTCGTGTAGGTTTTGTTAAGTAGTTGAACCACACTTATCTTGAAAGCCTGCTTCCGACTGTCGATACGGCTGATCGACTACTTTCACAATATAGCGAATAACTTCGCTTTAATCGTCTCAAATCTAGCAATTAGCACTGAATCTAAATACAATCCAATTTGACTCAACTATCACTTGAAGAAAGATCATGCTGAGAAAAATTCACCCGATTTTTGTTTTGCCCTTACTGTTACTCATCACCGCCTGCGATGAAAAACAAATTACACAAACTGAGGCACCGCTACGTCCCGTTCGCACCATCCTTGCTTCCGCTAGTGACGGTATTGCTGGTAGAGACTTTCCCGGTATCGTAATTGCTGAGAACCGGGCTGATATCGCGTTCAGGGTTTCTGGAAAATTAAAAGAGTTGCTGGTCAAGGAAGGCGAAAAAGTTGTAAAAGGACAAGTTATCGCCCGCCTGGATCAAACTGACTTCAAGATCGAACTGAAAGACAAGCAGGCAACTTATGATAAATCTAAAGCGAATTTTACACGCTCGGCTACGCTGCTCGAACCGGGGCATATCTCACAGCGTGAGTTCGATGAGATAAAAGCAGCTTACAGCACGGCCGATGCACATCTAAGAGCAGCCCAACAAAACCTTATCTATACAGAATTAAAAGCGCCTTTTGATGGCAGCATCACAAAGTCGTATGTGGATAACTTTGAAGAAGTTATGGCAAGGGACAAGATAGTTACCTTACAGGATCTGAAATCGATGCAGGTCGAAATCGATATCCCTGAATCGTTGATGATAAATGTCAGGCGCAGCAGTGAGCAACGAAAAATACATGCTACATTCGATGCCATCAAAGATAAAAAATTCCCCCTAATATTTCGCGAAGTATCTGCGCAAGCAGATGAAACAACACATGCTTATAAGATCAGGTTCAGCTTACCGCCGATCGAAAACTACACCATTCTGCCTGGTATGACGGCGACTGTTGTTGCTGACAAAGTACCTGGTGTCGATGGCAGCGGAGATGAAAGCGAGATCACCGTACCGTCGCATGCAGTACTGGAAGATAATAAAGGACGTTTTGTTTATATTGCTGTACCCGAATCCGCATCATCGATGACAGGCGTCATACATCGACGAAATGTCACAACCTCAAGGCTGACGAATACTGGCCTTATAATCACATCAGGTCTTGATCCGAATGACATGATAGTAATAGCGGGCATGAGTAAGATGCAGGAAGGGATGAATGTAAGATTGATGGTTAACCCTGAACTTATCGAGACAAAACATTGAACATAACGGCCATCGCGCTGAAGAACAATCGAACCACGATCGTTCTGATGCTGGTTATCCTGCTGGCAGGCTTTCAGTCATATCTGAATATGCCCAGAGCGTATGATCCTGGATTTATTATCCGTGCTGCGCAGGTCATTACCTACTTTCCTGGTGCCAGTCCGGAACGCGTTGAACAGCTAGTCTCAGATAAGATAGAAAAAGTGGTGCAGGAGATACCCGAGCTGGATTTTGTCACCAGTGAATCGCGTACCGGTGTTTCCATTGTCATGGTTAATATCAAGGATAGTTACAAAGACATGCGGCCTATCTGGGACAACCTGCGTAGAAAAATTGATGATGCTGAAGGATTGCCCGACGGTATCATCGGCCCTGTTGTCAATGATGAGTTTGGCGATGTTTTCGGCATCGTTATGACGCTGACGGGTGAAGGTTATAGTTATGCTGAATTAAAAGACATTGCAGATGATACGCGCGACCAGTTTCTCTATCTTGAAGACGCTGCCAAGGTTGAGATACTTGGCGCGCAGGAAGAACGTATTTTTGTCGAATACAGTAACACCCAGCTTTCCAGATTAAACCTGTCTCCATCGCAGCTGCTGCAGATGTTAAGCAGTCGCAACATCATCATCCCCGGTGGCTCGATAAAGATAGGAAATGAGCGTATCGAACTGGAACCCAGCGGTAATTTCAGGTCCGTGGAAGAAGTTAAAAAAACAGTTATCAGCTTGCCCGGCAGTAACGAAATCCTCTACCTCAGTGATATCGCTGAGGTCAAACGCGGTTATGTTGATCCGCCTGCCAGCATGGTCCATTCTTCCGGTGCCAAAGCACTCGGCATTGCTATCTCAATGCGAGAGGGTGGCAATAATATTGTGCTTGGAGAAAAAGTTGAAGAAACACTGGAGCGGATAAAAAATTCATATCCTTATGGTGTTGAATTCGACGTCGTCAATTTCTCACCAACAGAAGTAGAAAATAAAGTTAACAGTTTCGCTACGAATCTGGTGCAGGCTATCTTTGTCGTTGCTGCCGTCATGCTGATTAGTCTTGGATTGCGTACCGGCCTCATCGTGGCGTTTTTGATCCCTGCCAGCATGGTCATGGCGATGTTGATGATGTCCTTTTTCGATATCGGTCTGGACCAGATATCACTGGCTGCCTTGATCATAGCGCTGGGCATGCTGGTCGATAATGGTATCGTTATGACCGAGAGCATCATGGTCTCTATGTCGAACGGCAAAAACCCAACTGACGCTGCTATCGAATCGGCTAATGAATTGCGCGTACCCTTACTGACTTCGTCATTAACAACTGCCGCAGCGTTTTTACCTATTTTTCTCGCGGAATCAAATGTTGGTGAGTTCACCGCATCACTGTTTAAAGTTGTCACCATCACTTTGCTGTGTTCATGGCTGCTGTCTTTAACGGTTATCCCGTTATTATGCGTTGCTTTCTTAAAAGTGAAGCAGCAATCAACGGAATATAACAACCGTTTTTACAATGGTTACCGAAAATTTTTAACTGTCCTGATTCGATTCAGAATAAGTACGCTGATTTTTACAGCAATTTTATTTGCTAGCGCAATATTCGGTCTCAAGTACGTGCCTAATATATTTTTTCCGCCTTCGGATCGGCTGTATTTTACCGTTGAACTTACTCTGCCACTGGGTACTGCTATCGAAACCACTGAAGCTGTCGTTAATCGTCTCGAAGAATTTATCAGCGAAGAGTTAACGGTTGATGCCGGAGTTGATGCTGAGGCAGGTGGCGAAGCTGGCCAGCAGGGTGTGACCAACTGGATAAGTTATATCGGCTCAGGCGGCACACGTTTTGTATTGTCACATAATCCGGAGCCCCCCGGCAGTAACTACGCTTTGCTGGTATTAAATACGACGGATAATGTAATCATCGATGAGTTAATAGTGCGATTGAACGACTTTGCATTCGATAACTTTCCTGATGTGCTCATCAAAGCGCAACGTCTCAGTAGTGCTGCGGCAGTCAATAACCCGGTCGAAGTCCGGCTTTATGGCAGTGATACCGATGCATTGTTCGCCATCATGGGAGAGGTGAAAAATGAGATGGCTAAAGTGGATGGCCTGCAGAACATTACCGATGACTGGGGACAACGAATCAAAAAGCTCGTAGTAGAAATAAATCAGCAACGCGCATTGCGAGCAGGTGTCACTAATGAAGATATCGCCATCTCGTTACAGTCTGGCTTAAGCGGATTGGAACTGACGCAATACCGTGAGGATGACAAAGTGATACCCGTCATATTTAGATCTGTTGAAGCTGACCGGCAAGACATAAGAAAGCTGCAGTCATTAACCATCTATTCGCAGTCGAAGGGTACAGCGATACCGCTAACGCAGGTTGCTGATATCGATATCGTCTGGGAACCAGCTAAAATTTTACGTCGTGACCGTCTGAAAGCGATCACCGTTGGTGCACAGGTAAAACCCGGCTTTACCGCTGCGGAAGGATTTAGTGCGATAACTCCCTGGTTGGCACAGACATCTTCCCAATGGCCGTTCGGTTTTCGCTATGAGCTGGGTGGTGATGCCGAATCATCTGCAAAAGGTAATCAGTCAATTGCCGATAAACTTCCGATTGCATTATTTATCATCTTGTTCTTACTGGTCGCGCAGTTTAATTCTATCCGCAAGTCGGTCATCATACTTGCGACTATCCCACTGGGAATTATCGGGGTAACTGCCGGGTTATTAGTAGGACAATCATTCTTTGGTTTTATGACCTTGCTCGGTATCATCTCGCTGGCCGGCATCGTCATCAATAACGCCATCGTGCTGTTAGAGCGTATTCAACTCGAAATAGATGAACTTGGTCTGTCGCCTTATGAAGCAATCATCTCGGGTGCGCAAAAACGTTTTCGACCTATCTTACTGACCACGGCAACCACTGTGCTCGGATTGATACCTTTATACCTTGGCGGTGGTGAGATGTGGGAACCGATGGCGATCGCAATCATGGCCGGCTTATTGTTCTCCACCTTGCTAACATTAGGTGTGGTACCTGTCTTATACGCTTTATTATTCAGGGTAAGATCAACAGATAACTGATCGGCAACTTCTACGTTTGGTGACAGTGAAGGCAAGTGCGTAAACTGCTGCTCATGTAAAAACACATCACGAATGCATCAGTGGTATGGAAACTGGTATAGACACACTCGTTAGATGCCTACACATCACA
>CAJXZZ010000069.1 GCA_913065105.1 uncultured Gammaproteobacteria bacterium
GATATCCTTGATATCAAATTAGAAAGAAATTCCTTTGGACGACAAAAAGAATCCTTTGAAGCTGATGTATCTATGGACTCGATAAATATTCCAAAGTTTAATGGAGTCTTTATTAGAGCACCATCTATTTCAGATGTTGGCTCTGGTATAGAAGTTCTATCAAAATTTAATGACCGAATAGTTGCAGTCAAAAAAGATAATGTAATTGGTACTGCATTTCATCCTGAACTTACTAAAGATATTTCATTACACAAGTTCTTTGTGAATCTTGTCAATTCTACAAAAACTTAATCTATAATGATGAATACTGAGCAATTCTTTTTAACTATAGTTCAGTCCAGCTTTTAAAATGAACAAAAATTTTACTTTCTTTGCTATTTTAGCCTCAATTTTGATTGGTGGTTCTTTTGGACTGTTTTCAATTGGAGGTTCATTTGCAGAAGATAATCTTTCTGTAAGTCGAGAAGACTCTAAAGCATATCAAAAACAGTTGGAAAAATTAGAAAAAGAAGATACTCAATTATCTAAACCAATAGTTGATGATAAAACTGGGCAGAAAGTATTAGATTCTTCTAAAAATGATGATGATTTAAGTTGTGCGGCTATTAATTCCGACAAATCTATATTAAAACCAGAATATTTACCGTTATCATCGGTGAAACTAAATTTTCCCTCTGTAAAATCTGTGTGAATACCTACTGAAAGTATTTTTGTTTTTTGAATTTTTTCCAATGTGTCATGATAATATTCAACGCGCTTTATTTTACTTTCACTAATGACTTCGCCACTGGATACCGCCTTTACTTGAAGAGCAATTTTACCGGTGTTTTTGATTACTATGTTTTTTGTTGGAGTAATCTTTTTCCATATTAACTTACCATCTTCATCAAATACATTGACTTCATATCTAATCGTTTGCGGGGAATAGTACTTATCATTAAACTCCCATTCTACGTACAACGAATCTTTTACAACAAAATCCCCCCACTCCACATAAAGCGAATCTTCTTCGACACAATCTCCCCATTCTAAGTAAAGCGGATCTTTGTTATCACATTCACCAACGACTTTAATTTCAGGTTCTGGAACACTGCTAGAGTTATAAAAATAATGTGCGGTGTATATTAAGCCGGCTGTCAGAGAAATAAAAATAATACTAAATGCCTTGCTCTTTACTAACTCATGTACTGAAACCACTAAATCCAGTAACGACTTTGAGAACTTCGCAATAGCTATTATTATGATACTAGTAGCAACAATTACGAATACTATAGGACCGAGTTCGCCTATACCGAGTAGACTCATAAAATCCGAAATTATCTTTTCCATAAAAAAATCTCTACTTCTTATTATTTGCTATACAAGCTCATCAATTGATACGATGTCACGGGTCATGTGATAAGGTTTTTCATTGTACATTACTATTTAAAAATTAATCGAGTCTGCCCCCGTTCATTCTTGGAATAAATGCTTTCCTGATCAGACATTTTTAACTAACGATATTATGTTTGCCAATTAAATGTACCGTGCTTGCCTGCGGGCCTTTTTCACCGGCTTCTTCGACAAACCTCACTTTGTCGCCGATTTCCAGGGCGTCGAAATCACCATCGAGAAAACTATTACGGTGAAAATAAACTTCTCTTTCATCTGACGTTTGTATTCTGCCGAAGTCCTGAGATGGAATGATCTCCAATACAGTGCCATGTGCTGGTGTTTCATGAGTCTTAACATCACCACGCTGTTTCCTGGCGAAATCCTGCAGTTTTCTACGTGCAGCATCAAACGCATCCCGGATGGCGACATAGGCATCTTCATGTGCGTGGTGCTCTTTTGGATCACGGTTAATGATAATTTCACCATTAGGTACGGTTAAATCAATACGGACATGATACAGATAGCCCTTATGGTGATGACCATGAGGTGCTTCTATCACCACTTGGCAAGCCATAATCTGGTCATAAAACTCATCCAATTTGGCGGCTTTTTCACGAATTTTAGCTTCAACCGCATCCGAACGAGGAATGTCTCTAAAAGTGATTTGTAATGGTTGTTTCATCGAAAGAACCTCTTATTTATATTAATAAAGAATTACATTTACATAATAACTATTTTATCCATCAGATGGTTTTTTACATCTTTGAATAACTTGATGTTGATCAAGAAGGTTTTGAATAAATACTCTCTACAAAATAAAAGGCAAGTTATAGCGATAATGACTTTATATCTGTCATCTGTTTCTATAGAGAATATTGCTCTATGACCCGCTTTTTTTAAATTCCACAAATAGAATGGCGGTAGTCATGTCACATACCAGGCATCGCCCCATTGGTGTAGATAGCTAGCAAACGCACCAATTTAGACACCGGACAGGCGGTTGATAGCCGTGTCGCACCGCTTTAGTGCGCCACAATTATGGTCTGCTATTATCTCGCTGAAAATCACATTCATATCTCCTTGTTTTATAAGCAAATAGATTGACTATAGTCACTTTCATCGTTGCAGCGTTAGATGGCATAGAACTTGCTGTTGTACACAGTAGGAATGATTCCAAAAACTTTTAATACCGCAATAAAATAGTGAGCTTAAATAGTGAAATTAACACGGCTAGTTCATAAATTTTAACGCGGAATTTTCTTGAAAATATATATGAGGTATATGCAATGAGCGGAAATACATCGCGTCTAAAAGCGGTTGAATACATAACTAGTCGACAACCAACTGCGGTTGAACAAACAGAATCACTAGACGACATCTGGGCAATCGATGTTTTTAATCTGGCAAAAATGGAAAAAGCTCTTTCCAAAGGTGCGTTTGATAGCATCAAAAAGACTATTCAGACCGGTGATGCACTCGATGCGGAAACCGCTGAAGAAGTTGCCGAAGCGATGAAGGTGTGGGCTCTGGCCAAAGGCGTAAAATTCTTTTCGCATATATTCTACCCGATGACAAATGCGACTGCAGAAAAACACGATGCATTTATCGTTACTGACTTAGATGGCGGTGCTATCTCAAAATTTAACGGTAGCCTGTTGATCAAAGGTGAGCCCGACGGTTCTTCTTTCCCGAATGGTGGCATCCGTGTAACCAATGCGGCACGTGGTTATACCGCATGGGATCCTAGCAGCCCTGCCTATGTTATGCGTACTGAAAATGGTACCACCCTGATGATTCCGTGTGTGTTCGCCTCATGGACAGGTGAAGCACTGGATAAAAAAATACCACTGCTTCGCTCAAACGCTGCGATGAATACTGCGGCACAAAAAGTATTATCCCTCATGGGTGAAAGCGAGATCGCGCCTTTAAATTCAAGCTGTGGTGCAGAGCAGGAATACTTCCTGGTCGATTCTAAGTTTGCTAATGCAAGACCCGATCTACTATTAGCAGGACGTACATTATTTGGTGCTGCGCCTGCCAAGGGGCAGGAATTTGATGATCACTACTTTGGTGCCATCCCCTCTCGCGTGCAAGTTTATATGCAAGATGCAGAAGACCAGTTATATCGTTTAGGTATTCCTGCTAAAACACATCACAATGAAGTTGCTCCCGGTCAGTTTGAAATCGCGCCCTATTTTGAAGCGGCGAATGTTGCAGCCGACCATCAACAACTATTGATGACTGTCTTGCAAAATACAGCTAAAGCACATGGCTTTATCTGCCTGATGCATGAGAAACCTTTCGCCGGTATCAATGGTTCGGGTAAACACGTGAACTGGTCAGTGGGTAACTCGACACAGGGTAACCTGCTCGATCCTGGCCATACACCTGAAGAAAATCTTAACTTCTTATTATTCTGTGGCGCAGTAATCCGTGGCGTACATATGTATGGCCCATTACTACGGGCAGTCATTGCTTCTGCCAGTAACGATCATCGACTCGGTGCAAACGAAGCACCGCCGGCTATCCTTTCTGTTTATCTAGGTGGCCAGTTAGAAAGTGTCTTCGAAGATATTAAAGCAGGTAAATTAGCACCGACAGATGATGGTGGCATAATGGATCTAGGGTTATCCCAAATCATCAACTTCAAACGTGATTCAGGTGACCGTAATAGAACATCACCTTTTGCTTTTACCGGCAATCGTTTCGAATTCCGTGCGGTAGGTTCATCACAATCTGTATCTGGCCCATTGATTGCCATGAACACCATGCTGGCTGATTCGCTGGACTGGATAGCTGCAAAACTTGAGGCCGAGTTAAGTGGTGGCGCAGAAAAAACAGCCGCTGTTATTACCGTATTAAAAGAACTGATGTCACTGCATGGTAATGCGGTTTTCGGTGGTGATGGTTATTCTGCCGAATGGCATGAGATGGCCGTAAAAGAACGCGGACTGAAAAACTTACCTACCAGTGCAGATGCACTGCCTTACCTACAAGATGAATCTATCGTAAAACTATTTGAGTCAACCGGTGTTTTAACACCTGTAGAGTTAGAAAGCCGTTACGAGATTTATGCGGAACAATATCTATTATCGATAGAAGTTGAAGCCAAGCTGGTCGTTGATATCGCGAAAACATTAATCTACCCTGCAGCGATCAGTTATCTTACTGAACTGTCAGCAGCTGGTTCAGGCATGGAGAATATGGGCATCACTCTGGATAATGCCACAGCTAAGATAATTGCATCCGAAGCTAATGCCATGATGGCAGCGGTGGTTGAGCTTAGCGAAGCCATGGAAAAAGAAACGTTCAGTTCCACCGAAGAACACATGCAATATGTTGCAAAAACTATTCGTGCTTTGATGGATAAAGTACGCGTGCATGCTGATACGCTGGAATGTGAAGTAGCGGATATTTTATGGCCACTACCTAAGTATCAGGAAATGTTGTTTATTAAATAAGCCTATTTAATATAACAAACGAAAAAAGCCGGTAACATCTGTTACCGGCTTTTTTATTTATCTATTAACTAACGGGGAATAAGAACACGATTATTACTATTTTCAATAATGTTAAAGCCGTGATCTTATCCCTATAATTCTGTTTACCTGATAAAAACCAGGTTAGATATTAAACCGCAAGCAACCCAGCCAACTGCGCTCTATATTTTTGAGCCGTCTCCGGATCATTTGGCGCAATAGTATTGATGATGGTAACAATCATCTCTTTAGCGGCGCCATCTTTATAGTCTGCATTGTTATGCTGTATGTAGAACAGATGGTCGAGTGCCTGTTGGGTGTTGTGCTGTGCAATCTCGCATATCGCGCAATCAAAACGGGCATTATAATCATCAGGGTTGCTGAGCAGTGTTTCCTTTAAATTCTGAAGCCCCGCTGTTTTAGCCGCCTCTTCAATTATCCATAACTGTCCTGTCAGGCTGAGACCGGTTTCGTTGGCTTTTATGTTCTCGGGTAGTCGGTTGAACAAGCTGTGAGCCTGCTCGATCTCACCCATATCGATAAAGATCTGCACCATGTCCATCGCTACTTTCGTATTCGACGGATCCTGCTGTATAGCCAACGTTAATAACATGATGGCATCCTGAGTTTCACCCTGCATGTGAAGCTGGCGTGCCTGCAGGCGTTTTTCTTCGGTTTCGTTTACTATGTCGAAACTTTTCAATAAAGCTCTGGCTTCATCTTCAGATAGTTGCCCCTCTTCTGATACCGCCTCTTTACCATCGACAAATACCTTAAGTGTGGGTACATGTTCGATCTTGTATCGTTCAACAAGCGCCTTATTCTCATCAACATCTACTTTCGCAAAGATGAATTGTTCAGCAAATTCTGACGCTAACCTGGAAAACATGTCAGCTGAATTATTACAAGGCTCTGACCAAACGTTCATGAACACGACAAATATAGGCGCTTTGTTAGAATTACCGATAACGTATTTATCGAAACTGGCATCGCTAACTTCAAAAATGATGGCTTCTTTACTCATGCTTCTTTAGTCATTATGGTTGCCTGGAAGAGATTAATGCCTATATTATAACGCATTAAGCAAGTTTAACATTTCCTGTGCATGGCCAGAATAAGAAACAATTACTCTCTGACACCTGCTCTTATAATTCTGAATTACTCTAGCCGAGACAAGCGATAAATTTTACCGCTGTCAGTTGAAAAATAAAGCCAACCTTGTGGACTCTGCGTTAGCGCACGGATGCGTTCATCTAATCCTTCCAGCAAGCGCTCCTCTTTTATTACCTCGCCCTGCTTCGATAATACGATGCGATTAAGATGACGTAATTTTAAAGCGCCAGATAACAGATTACCTTTCCACCCTGGCAGATCATCAGCAGAATAAAACAGCAAGCTTCCAGGCGCGATAGACGGAATATATACTTTGACAGGTTGTTCCATGCCTTCACGATGCGTACCCTCGCCAACGTCGACAGGTCCCCAATATTCCTTGCCATAAGATATCACTGGCCAGCCGTAATTCGCACCAGGCTTAATAAGATTAATTTCATCACCGCCGCGCGGGCCATGTTCTATCGACCAAAGGCGTTTATTTTCAACATCGTAAGACATGCCCTGCGGGTTTCTATGACCAACACTCCATACCTCGGGTAACAGTTTTTTATTTTTTGAAAAAGGATTGTCTGACGGTACGCTGCCATCAAGATTCAACCGCATGATCGTCCCAGCGTGGTTAGTTAAATCCTGTGCATTATCACGAACGCCTCGATCACCTACACCAAAAAAGACATGACCCTGTGCATCAAAAGTAATACGACTGCCGAAATGACGCGTCTCCCCAGTTTTCGACTTTGTAACCAGTAACTCTTGCCAGTCTTCAAATGTATCACTAACCAATTTTGCGCGGGCTAAAACTGTCACGCCTTCATTATCAACATCTTTCACATAAGTAAAATAGATCCAGCCCTCTTTTTTATAATTCGGTGAGAGCGCAACATCCAGCATGCCGCCCTGTCCTTGTGCTAATACTTCAGGCGCATTTTTTAACAGGGTGACTCGGCCACTATCGACATCGATAAGTTTCACCGTTCCTATACGCTCAGTGATCAGTAATTGCTTGCGTGATATAAAGCTCATGCCCCAGACAACACCTAACCCATCAGCAACCTGCTCTAACTTAAGCTTCATTCCTTCGCTTTGTATAGTTGTGGGTATGCTGGCGACAGCAGGCAATACGATAAAACAGCAGAATATGGTAACTAGTATTTTATGTTTAAGAGTAAGCATGAAAACTATTTTACATCCAAAGAATAAAAAAAGCGGCATTGACCCTTTTAATTGCTGACCCCTTTAATATTATATAGGCGCCCAGGCTTTCCATAACAGAGAAGCACCACTAACCAGCAACAAACCGCCAATAATCGCCAACTGCTGCCGGCGTGTGACCCCCAGGTGCACTCTGTTACCTAAATAAAGCCCGATGCCAGTGATCGGCAGCCCCATCAATAACGCGTTTAACATATCGGGTTGAAACATCAGGCCCATAGTTATAAAGGTGACAAGACGAAACGCGCCGTCGAGCAGGAACAGACCTGATAATGTGCCACGCAATTGTGTTTTGTCATGCAGACGATGCGAAAGATACACCACGTACGGTGGCCCGCCGGTACCAAACAAGGCACCGATCAAACCGCCACTCAATCCGGTAGGTATCGACCACCAGCGGCTGATCGGCTTTTCACTATGCACATTAAAGACATAACGCAATCCGAAAAATATAACGAACAGACCAAGGCTCACTAACAGAGGTTCACGCGGCAAACTGACCAGCAAAACGGCGCCTATTATTATGCCGACAATACTCGTCGGTAACAGAGTGCGGATTTCATCCCAACGCACCTGCAGGCGCGTGTGGCTGCTGAGTACGATCGACGCGACGAAATCCAGTACCATCACCATAGGTACAACAAAAGTCAGAGGCAGCAAGTGTGCTAATAGCGGAATGGCAATTAAACCCGATCCAAAACCGGTAATGCCGCGTAAGAAATAAGCAAACAGCAGAATAAAAAAAGCAGCAAGGTAAGTTTCAAGTGTCATGGTTAGCTAACGATCAATGGGGAAAACAGATTGAGTTTATGTTGCATTAGTATCTTAGAAACAATTGTGATCTGACCCCACTTTTCGGGTTATCCCTGTTGACTTGCCTCATAAAATAATCGAATTAAAGGTGCGTACCGACCATGCGCCATTGCATGTTCCATCGCAGCATAATACATAGCACGGTTTTCACC
Organism: uncultured Gammaproteobacteria bacterium; assembly: GCA_913065105.1. Classification (GTDB taxonomy): domain Bacteria; phylum Pseudomonadota; class Gammaproteobacteria; order SZUA-229; family SZUA-229. The sequence continues at coordinate 8,147 of CAJXZZ010000069.1, forward strand.
ATCAAACACAGGCGGCATTAAGCGAGCATTCAAACACTGTATCATTACCAGTGCGCGGCCTACACGTCCGTTGCCATCACCAAATGGATGAATAGCAATAAAATAAGCATGTGCTTTTGCAATCTCGTCTAATGTTGCCGCACCACTCATTTTATACACCCATCGATTCATCTCTTCGGGAATGTCTTCAGGTAATGTTGTATCGACACCTTCAAGTTTGCCCATCACACGAAACTTAGTGGAGTAAAACCCCGCGTTATCATGTACGCCTCGCATAAAATCAGCATGCAGAGATCGAATACCCTCTTCTGTTACAACCATCGTTTCATTGTGTGTAACAATCTTTTGCCAAAGCCATTTATGGGTTAAGTAAGTATTAATCGCTTCATGAAATATTTGTCTGTCCATATTTTTAGGCAGCTTTTCTTCATCGATGACTTTATCAAAGTCAGCTTTTGCCATATCCGTTTCGATTTCAATCGTGCCATAACTCAGGCGACGCAAAAAAGGCGTCAACAAGCTTTCATTAATGCTCATTTCATCCGGTAACAATACAGGTGTGAATGTTTGCCTGGGTTCGTCCCACTCCGGAATGATAATATGCTTGCAGTACAACACATCAATATCCAGGCGGTGTTGAGGTTTAATGGATTCCGGCTTATCACGCCAATTGGGAAGTGATCTACGAGAAACGCCTATTGCTTCTGCAAGTTTAGCTGAATACACAAAGACTTCCTGAAGTTGATCAAGCTTGTCTATATAGCTAATATCATTGTATTTCATACTATTTACTCATTTCCTGGGTGTATATAAGTAGAGTAGACAACATGAGAAGCAATGTCAACTTTTAGCTGATTGCTTCACACTTTACTTCCCGTATGATAATCCAATACAATCTCAGATTCCCCTCCTAAACATTTGAAGGAATCAGTGACAAAAACTAATAATTTTCATTTATTGCCTACATGGATGTAGGTTGTAGAGCAACACAAGAACCAGGATGAGTAACAAACTTTCACGTAGCACGAAATGTTCTGATCGTGCCTAAAATCAAGCTAATACCAAAGAGCATTCCAAGTAGGGTTCCGGCATTGATAGATTCAGCTAGAAATAGGTGGTAAATGATAAATATCAGACCACCACTAAGCCCGGTAAAAAGCAGAATAACCAATGTTAACGGTAGCCAGTGTAGGCGAAATACTCCACCAGACTTCTGATCAAACACCAATAGGTGTAAACAAGAGCCAATACGATAACCGATAATAAAACTATGGAAATAATTGTCATGGTTTATCCCCTAAGAAGGTTTAACCATTTTATAGGCAATAAATCAGGGCTTCATAACGTAGATCAATATTTAATAAAGGATAAATTAAATGAGATACGCCTCTGTTTATTTATTCGAATTCCCTCGTAATTCCAAAAATTAACCTGATATAGGTCAAAGTTATATGGAGATGAAAAGGAGTAAGATTAGAGGTTAATTATCATAGAGTAAAATTCCTTAATAATTAAGTGCTATGCACCCTTAAAGTTTTTTATGGTTTTCTGTTATTGCTACCCTGTCTTGAATTGCAAGACAATAACAATGTTTTTGAATAAACTCTGATCAAACATAAATAATCAGGAAAATACAATGGCTGACAAAGAAATAGATAAAGAAACTGAAGTTGCACCTAAACCAAAGTCCACAACTAAGGCAAAAGCCAAAGCTAAGCCAAAAACCAGTGCTAAACCAAAAGCTAAACCAAAGACCAGACCAAAGGCTGAAGCTACCAGCAAAGCAAATGCTACTGATGCTGCGCCATATCTGAAAAAAGACAGAGAAACTGAGTCATCACATACTCAACCACCTGCACAGAAATCTTATACCTCACTGGTATTACTAGTGGTATTCACAATTGTTGTTATTACAACCGCCTATAAACTTAACATGCAGCTCAATGATTTATATGTACAGACAGATACACAAGAAAATATTGCGGCGATTGCACCCTCTCTAGTAGCCGTAACAAAAACAGAGCCGGTTAGCATTGAGGAAGACACACCTACGATAAGCACACCTGTCCAGCAGCCCCCACCTGCTTATCAACAACCACGTGAACAGGCAAGAGCACGGCCACAGGGGCACTCAGAAAATCGTTATGAAACGATGCAACAACGTCGCCAGGCATTTGAAAAAGAAATGCAAATAAAAAAACAGGAATTTGATGAAATAATACAGGCTCATCAGCAAGAACGAGATAAATTAGCTGCAGAGCAGAATGATATAACGCTACGTATGAGACAAAACCATCAAGAAACTAAAAATAAAGTAAATGAAATACGTAAACAAATTTCAGAACTACACGAGAAAATTCGCCAGATCATGATTGAATCATCCGTCCGTGAAACATCTCGGCCACAACGTAAACCATAAACAAATAACCCATTAAAAATTAATGTAAAAAACAAATGGTTTAAAGGGCCGCGACGGAATTTATTTATATCTACAGGTTTTCTATATACGCAAGCATCTTTTTACGCATAAGCTCATCCGGCAGACGTCCATAACCTGCGGCTATATTTTCACGCAGGTGCTCGATCTGAGAAGTCGCCGGTATGGCACAGGTAACTGCAGGGTGAGAGATGATAAATTTCAAAAAGAACTGTGCCCAGTTCACGCAATCGATCTCTTTCGCCCAACCAGGTAACGGGTAACGCTCAAACTTGTCGAACAGACCACCACGTTGAAATGGTCGATTGATAATCACCGCAATACCCTTCTCTTTCGCCAATGGTAATAACGTCTTTTCAGCCTCACGATCTAGCATATTGTAGGTGAACTGCACAAAATCCAGTTGCTGCGTACGCATGATATGTTCTAACTCATCATGCCGGCGGCCGTGTGACGTGGTCACACCGACATAACGGATATCGCCCTGCTGCTTCATGGCTAGCAAGGTCGGTAAGTGAGTTTCCCAGTCAAGCAGGTTATGTACCTGCATAAGATCCAGCTTATCCAGACCCCATAACTGGCGCGACTCATCCATCTGGATAAACCCCTGGCGGTTGCCCATGGTCCAGACCTTGGTCGCAGAAAACAGGCCATCATGCTGGTCGATACGCTTCAGCCCAATCCCGATCACTTGCTGCGCGACGCCGTACATGGGGGATGAATCCAGTACCCCGCCGCCGCGTGCCAGAAACTCGCGCAAGATAGCGATACGGCTATCCAGTTCTTCGTCATCATCGATATCGATAGCAAAGGTCAGCCACGAACCCAGACCAACAGCAGGAATCTTCTCACCGGTAGCTGGAATAATGCGCATGTGTCTGCCAGCTGGAACAGTGGCAGGTGGTAGAGCAGAATAACTACGACTGCCAGCTAAAGCCACCCCGGCAAAAGACAGATATTTAATAAGTTGTCGGCGTGAAATTGGCAACAGCAGCACCCGTATTAATCAATCGAATAAACTTATTGTACATCCACTGAAAAAACAGGAACAGCAATAATCGTGGTCATATCCCGATTGTTAAACCCATTAATTTTTCTTACTGGCAAATTTCACCAATGGGCCAATCGTAAGCCCCTGCACAATAATCGAAAACGCCACCACGATATAAGTTACCGTAAGCAAAACATTGCGCACTTCACCGGGTGGTAGCGACAGAGCTAATGCCACAGAAATACCGCCACGCAAACCACCCCAGGTCATTATCGACACGGCCATCGGGCTAAACTCGCGGTAGTTACGCATAATACTGACAGGCACCCAAACCGCGACCAGCCTGGCAAGAAGAATTAACGGTATCATTAACAAACCCGCCCATAGATAAGACTGTTGATAGCTGAGCACCAAAACCTCCATACCAATCAATACAAATAAAACCGCGTTTAAAACCTCATCCACCAATACCCAAAAGTTATCCAGATGTTCACGGGTTTTATCAGACATCGCAAACTCACGCCCGTGATTACCGATCAGTAAGCCAGCGACTACAATCGCAATCGGTGCTGAAATATGCAACCACTCAGCCAGAGCATAACCGCCCATCGTTATCGCCAGCGTGATGAGTACTTCCACCGTATAGTCGTCTACCTGCTTCAACATCCAGTAAGCAAGGCTACCTATGCCAAGCCCATAAACCACACCGCCGATAACTTCCTGAGCAAATAAACCAGCAATCGATAATACCGTAACATCGCCCTCACCCGTGGCAACACTTAACAGCACCAGAAACACAACAACAGCAACACCATCATTAAATAACGATTCACCTGCAATCTTGGTCTCTAACGTTTTAGGTGCGCCCGCCTGTTTGAGAATACCCAGCACCGCGATAGGATCAGTCGGCGAGATCAAGGCACCAAATAAAAGACAATAGATCAACGGAACCTCAAGGCCTAATAAAGCAAAGACCCAATAAGCCATATAACCGATCATAAAAGTGGCGCTCAACACACCTGCCGTCGCCAGAATAGTTATCATCCAACGTTGCTTGGCAAGGTCGGCCAGGTTGACATGCAGCGCACCAGCAAACAGCAATAAACTCAACATGCCATGCAACAGAGTCTCATCAAAATCGACCGACGCAAGTAAAACCGCCACATCCTCCCGCAAACCGTACGAAAACGGCCCGAGTAATAACAGGGCCAAAGAGGCGAGCATAGCGATCAGCATCAAACCAATAGCAGTGGGTAATTTAAGAAAACGGTAATTGATAAAACTGAAAACAGCAGAAAGAGAAATTAAAATGGCGAGTATGTGGAATAGTTTCATAAATAAAATTAGTTTATGTCAGGGTTAAGGGGCTAAGACCCATTTATTCCTATGTCCATGTAGGCAAATTTTGAGTAATACTATAACAAATAAGAAAACCCGGTTTTTTGTTTTTACGGCCGAATCAACACAACATAGGCTTCATTAATCGCCTGAATTTTATCCTTATCACCGCCTTTGTCGGGATGATGGACGTTGGCCAACTTTCTGTATCGCTGTACAATTTGGGCGTCAGTGACAGGATCATTCAGCCCAAGCGCCTCCAATGCAGCACCACGTTTATCGTTTCTTAAATACTTTACCCAGAAGCCATTAAGTAAATCATCGACCTCATCCCCAGTCACCGACGTCAAGTTCTCCAACTCCAAATAATAATCACACAAGCTATCAACCTCACCTATTTGCGTATCAGCCTCTAAATAATCAAGCTGCTTAATCAACATAGGTGTTATCTGCAATCCACCTCGTTTGTCAGCTACTCGTTGCTGGTTGATGGAATATAAAACATGGAATAAAAGAAAATGCTTTTGAAAGAGCAACAACGTCGAACTCGCTGCAGCGTCTAATGTTTTGAAAAACCCCTGTTCATCCAGGGTACGCAGCAAATCATGCTCACTCACGCCCTCGGGGTGTTCTTCCAAAAAATCTTCGATATATGTAATAAAGTTTTGTTCAATCAATTGAGTAAAGTCGGGCATAGATTGTTGGCTATAAAGAGATTTTAATTCTTAAGGGGGCAGTCACCTTAAAATTCTTAATTGTGAACGGCAATTAAAGAGCTATGACACCTTTAATCATAATTTGCGTAGCCAATCTAAAATACGTCGCCACAACGATAAGCGCGGTGGTGGTACAGGGCTATTTAAATCAACCTGCCAGTTAACATTATGAAGCAATGTGTCATCGACATTCTCACGGTGGTTAGTAGCAAGAATGACCAGACCTGGATAAACTTCAATACGCTCCAGTAGATAACTGTTGTCCAAATTAGCATAACGGTCATGTCCTGTACTGACCTCTGTTCGCTTACCAAACAAGCTATCGGCTTCATCAAAAAACAGGATAGCATCTTGTAAACCAGCATCTTCAAAAACCTGCAACAGATTTTTTTCAGTCTCACCGATGTACTTCGAAACCACTACAGATAGATCAATACGGAATACAGACCGACCGAGGTCCTTTGCCAGATAGTTTGCAGCAAAAGTATTGCCGGAAGTTGATTCACCAGTAAAAAGTACGATATGACCCTTTTTATTCTGGAATTGACTGGCTATGGACTTAAGCTGGCGTAATACATCGGGAGAAAATCGTTTTTCATCTATAGCCTGTATAAGCACTAGTGGTTTCAGAAATGCACTCATTATTTACTCTCGCTCTTTTTTACTTCGTTGTCGTGTCCCCGATTGTTCTCTGACCCGGGTTGTTTCTCTACGTCCATTTATTCAGACTAACCGCCGCAACCGGCTTGGCCCAGGCGGGCATATTATGATCCAGCTCCCGGAGCTGACCATCGACGACATGGAGTAGTCGCCGAATGCCTGGATGACCTTTATTATCCAATGGTTTCGAGTTGTCATAGACAGCGAGCTGGGTCAGGCCCGGTGTCAGCCGACAGAGATTCTGCATAGACGTTTTGTAACGTGATCGAATCAACTCTTCAGGGATATCGTGTCCGCCGCAGGCCACGCGGGCAGCTACACGCTCGATGTGCAGCTCGGCCGAATCCAGACCGCAATACCAGACGCTAACAGGCACACCAGCGGCGATGGCGTCCAGCAGTGTGTTGGTGATGGTGCTTCCACCGAGCGTGGTTTCAAAAACAAAATGGGTCTTGTCACGAATAGCCCCCTTCAGCCTGCGTAGCCCCTCGTGCCAGACATCGCTATTGATTTGCTGTAGAGACTTATCAGGGAACTGCGCCTGCATCGCGCGCGCTAATTCGTCCGGGTTGTACCAGTCCTGCCCCTTAGCCTGAATAGCCGAGCCACCGATCGAGCTTTTTCCAGCACCATTGACCCCGGCAAGAACCTGAATCAAGCCTTTGCCTCGGTTGTGCCAGGCTTATAGTGTTTATTGAGAGTAGCAGCGTCACCAAAAAGCGCCGCGTCTGTCGCCTGGGTGGCACCTGGCTGGTTCATCCGGGACACCAGCTCATCGAACTGCTGGCTGAGAGCCTGGGTAAACCCATCCTCAGACTTTTCCTCCTGAATGAGGCGAATCAATTCCACCATCTCGTCATATTGATGTTGGGAGAGAGTAACCATCGCACCCAGTCCCTGAACCTTTATGGTCACGGCCTGTGTCGTTGTTATGATCTGTTGAAGCACCGAAGTGCCCGTTCGCGCAAGTTTGGACATCGACACGCTCTCTAACGCACTAGAGGGCTTCAGGTGCAAAAGATCTTCAGGAATCGTAATTTTGCCGGCAGACATGGTGGGCTCCAGGGTTTCGGTTGTGCTTTACAGTATAGCACGATATTCACAACATTCACACTGTGTGAGTGCGGGAGTGAGGGGAAACACTACAATAATGTTTATGGTACCCAAGCCCCTGTGTGGTAACACAGACTTTGTTTCAATATTGCCACCCAATGCGTTCCCACGCGGCAGCGTGGGGCCGAGAAATAAAGGCTATCTAAAACGGACAAGGGCTAAAGCCGTTAATCCTCTCCCCGGTAACCGGGTGATCAAACTCAATGCGGGTGGCATGCAACATCAGACGATCAGCCATGAAAAACGCCTCATCCGTAGCATAGAGATCACAGCCCAAAATCGGGTGACCTAACTCCCTGCTGTGAATCCGCAATTGATGGGTACGACCAGAAACAGGTTTGAAAATAACCCTGGTTGAATCAGGCACCCCCAGATGCCCTACCCGCCGTTCCACCACATCATAATGGCTAACGGCGCTCTTCCCGGTCTCATAACAGATCTTTTGTAACGGGAAATTGGGCCTGTCTTTGGCAATGGGTAGTTCGATACAACCGCTATCTTCGACAACATCACCATGCAAAATAGCCGTATAGGTTTTGCTGACACTGTGCGCCTGAAACTGCTTACCAATATGAGCATTAACCACCTTATTGAGTGCCACGATCAAAATACCCGATGTGCCAAAATCAAGCCGATGAATCATTGTCGCAGTCGGGAAATCTTTAACCAGGCGGAAGTGTACCGAATCTTTATTAAGCGGATGTTTCCCCGAAAGCGTCAGCAGACCAGAGGGTTTATTGATTAACAAAAGATGTTGATCCTGATAAAGCACCTCGATCTCCTCGTTACACAGAGGAACAATAAACGGATCAGCTTGTGGTTGCATGGTGGCTCATGGTCGCAGCGGGGAAGATGACAAATGATATCAGTTAAAAGGTACAGTTCCCTAGGTGCGGTTAGTGTAGCGTAATCGTACGAAGCTTAATCTATATATCAGAACAGCACTGGTTACCCATTTTGTTTAATATTTGTGTTGAATACAACATTGTTTATTCCAGTTGTTTTAACTTTATTTATCATTAAACTTGGTTATTCATGAGGAGAAAACATGCAATTAACCAAGGTTGTACTTCTGCTCGTTTTACCCTTCACATGTTTTGCCGATGGCGCAACCCGTGTTCAGACCCCTTATGCTGAACAAAAAGTTGTCTACGACTTTTATTTTGACGAGCCGGAAAAAATCAATTCAGCACTGTACTGGATTCGCTCATTGATGATTCCTCTGGGCGAGGAACCTTATAACTATGCACCTGAATTTATGGATATTGTGGTTGTGATTCACGGAACTGAAATTGTCACCGTGGCGAAAAAAAATTATGAAAAATATAAAGAGGCGGTTGAGCGCATGCGATATTACGCGGCACTTGGTGTCAAATTTAGAGTGTGCGGATTGGCAGCGGCGGATTATAGCTACAAAGAGAAAGATTTTTACGAATTTATTGACGTTGCACCCTCTGCCATTACTGAGCTCGCACACTGGCAGCAGCAAGGTTATTCTTTAATTACACCGGTAGTGATGTACAAAAAATATTCCGTTGAAGACATCCGCTGAGAACAGAATAATCGTGGTCTGTCCCAATTTATTTGCTGCTTTATTTTCTTTGACAAACGACTACTGGTTAATGAGTAGATTCTAGGATTATGATCCACCTATTTTTCTGCTTTAAAATTTATGTTACTTCTTTAAAAGTTCATCCAGAGTTAAGGCATAGCTGTGCGAAAAAGTTGCAAGAAAATGCTGCACTTCCGGATACTCGATCGCATCCA
>CAJXZZ010000070.1 GCA_913065105.1 uncultured Gammaproteobacteria bacterium
ATTATTCAAGCTAATCGGCCTAATCGCTATTGTTAGCCTGGCCTCCTGTGGTGGTTCAAATTCCGGTGGGGGCCTGGCTGGCTACAGTGTCGGTGGTACGATCACCGAGTTACAGGGCAGTATCACGCTACGAAACAATACCACTGATGTATTAACATTGAGCAGTTCAGGTAGCTTCAGTTTTAACACTAAGTTGAATAGTGGTGTTAGTTATAACGTCGATATTCAAACGCAACCAGCGGGTCAAACCTGCACGGTGAGTAACGCGAGTGGCATTATTGATAACGCTGATGTGAGCAACGTGATGGTAGCGTGTGTAGATAATATTACTCTTTCTGGCAGTTATCAGGCGGCACCTTTAATACAGGTGGATAGTGATATTAATGATCCATTTGCAGTAGCCAATATTAGTAATAATTATCCTGAAACCCAAACTATCCCTAATTTTTCAACCGTTCATGGTTTCGCTACACTAGCGGGTACCAGTGCCAGTACCGGGACAGATCGAACACTCGATGGTGATCGATTTGCTACTAGTGAGGACGAGTCTGATTTTTACCGTGTGAGTTTACAGGCAAATCAAACAATACGATTACAGGTAGTGGACTTTTCAGGCGTGGATGTATTTAAGGGAGACCTTGACCTCTATTTATATGACGCGGTGAGTGGTTCTCTAAAAAGTTCTTCTAAATTAACCGGTGAGTTTGAGAACATCACCGTACCGGCTGATGGTGATTATTTTATTGAAGTTTTTGCTTTCAGCGGCTCATCCAAGTACACACTGAGTTTGAATGGTGTATCGCCAGCCAATGTCAAACGCCAGACCTCTGTTGATTTTATACCGGGCCAATCAATCATCAAATTTAAAGCGAATACACAGGTTAATAATTTTAAAACCAATAATCAGCAAATAGCTCTTAGTCATCGTAAAAACACAAGAGCGGCATTGGCACGTTTTGAAATGTCCAGTGTGGGCAATGCTTCAGTACCCGGTAAGGTAAAAACAAAACCCGGTTTTTTAGATGAGCTTAAGCAGAAAAATTTCGAAAGCTATCAGAAAGTTAAAACACTGCGAGAGATAAAACGACTGAATCTACGTGACGACATCGAGTATGCAGAACCTAACTATATTCGCAAACCATTGCTTGTGCCAAACGATCAGTTCTATAACCTGCAATGGCACTATCCGGCAATCAATTTACCGCAGGCCTGGGATATTACGACGGGTAGCAAGACAGGTGGTGGTAACGTTATTGTCGCGGTGGTTGATACCGGTGTGTTTTTAGCCCATCCCGAACTGGTTAATCAGCTGGTTGATGGTTATGACTTTATTTCTGATATCGACAATGCCGCCGATGGTGACGGCATAGACAATAATCCCGATGATCCAGGTGATAGCGCGCAGCTTAGCAGCAGTAGCTGGCATGGTACCCACGTAGCGGGAACAGTGGCTGCTGAAACAGATAATAACACCGGCGTTGCCGGCGTTGCATGGCAGGCTAAAATAATGCCCGTGCGTGTGCTGGGTACGTTTGGTGGCTCGAGCTACGATATCATTCAGGCGATTCGTTATGCGGCAGGTTTGAGTAATGACAGTAATACGCTGCCCGCACAAAAAGCTGACATCATTAATCTTAGTCTGGGTGGTGGCGGTTTTTCTCAGGCTTCGCAAGATGCTTACACGGCAGTTCGTAACGCAGGTGTTATCGTTGTTGCTGCCGCTGGTAATGAGAACACTAGTCAACTCAGCTATCCTGCCTCTTATGACGGTGTGGTCTCGGTAAGCGCTACCGATTTTGACGATAATCGTGCACCATATTCCAATTTTGGTACAAAGGTTGATGTCGCTGCTCCCGGTGGTAATCAGGCGGAGGATCTAAACAATGATGGGTACGGTGATGGTGTACTTAGTACATTGGTGGATGATTCCAGTGGTACGCGACAGCCGGCATATAGTTTTTACCAGGGTACATCGATGGCTGCGCCGCATGTTGCCGGTGTGTTCGCACTGATGCGTGCCGTTTATCCGGCGTTAACGCCTGCTGAAATTGATACCTCATTGGCAGCAGGGGCTATTACTATAGACCTGGGTGCTGCCGGGCGTGATGATTTCTATGGTTATGGTCTAATCGATGCATTAAAAGCCGTACAGGAGGCTCAACGGTTAGCGAATGGTGGTACGCCGCTACCACAGCCAGCACTCATTGTTGCCACCCCCAATCAGCTTGTTATGAGACAAACGAGTAGTGCGAATCTGGAGTTGAGTAACGAAGGTGGCGAGATAGCATCGGTAATGATTCCAGTAGATGATGATGCGACCTGGCTGACTGTTACTCCAGTTAATGTGGATGCTAATAATCTGGGTGAATACCAGGTAACTATCGATAGAACTGGGCTGAGTGATTCCTCTTATCTTGGCACTATCACCTTTGATCTGAGTACTGGGGTTGGGGCTACCCTGGAAGTACAGGTGTTTATGGATGTGGGCGTGGTGGATAAAACCGGCGATACGGGCACAATATATATGTTGTTGCTCGATCCGAGCAATAAAGTGGTTGACCAGGTGTTTGCAGTGGATAGCGGTAATGGCATTTTTGATTACAGCTTTACTGATGTGGCGGCCGGCAGTTATCGTATTGTTGGCGGTTCCGATATCGATAATGATCTGTTTATCTGTCAGCTCGCAGAAGCATGTGGCGGCTATCCGATTATCAATGCTCTGAGCACGGTTGAAGCCAACGGTACAGACATTACCGGCCTTGATTTTGTTATTGATATATTAGCTAATTTTGGTGCCAGTAGTCTGTCAACGGACTCGACTATAGGCGCTTCAGGATTTCGACGCGCAGCGGTTCAGGCAACCGATAATAAACAGATAGCCCGGTGATGTAATTCTTTTATGAGACCAGTATTTATTTTCAAGTGTTTAGTGATTTGTTGTCTGTCTTACATCAATAGCGCGTGTAGTCATCAACAAATCCCTTTGCAAACGGTTTTTAGTTCTAACGATTGTGCGATTAGAGAGCCGACGATTAAGTCTATTGATACAGCATTTGAATTAAACAATTTTTTTGAATCGATGCCAGTAAGTTTTTCTCAAGCACCAATCGCCGTACCAGAAGTTAACTATGATGAGCAAACGCTGATTCTTTATGCTCTAGGACAACAACCGACTAGTGGTTACAGTATCGAGTTGACTCAGGATCATGCGACTATCAAAAAACAAACGCTGTATTTACCTGTCCGAGTTCAGCGGCCAAAAGGCGGCAGTTACCAGGCGCAGGTGATAACCAGCCCCTGTAAGATTTTCTCTTTACCTCATGCAGACTTTTCTGAGATCGTAGTCGACAATAATTTGGCTGATTAATGTTCTCACTCTAAATTGTTATCGAATCATAGAACCTCTTCTGAGCTACTTCTCAAGCAATTCAGCTTCCATCGATAAGTACACCTGATACGCATTGATGCGATTACCCTCTGCAAAAGCCGGCAAATCTTTAAATTCTGACCAGTCTGCAGCAGCATAGACTTCATCAAAAGGCTCGAGGTCTTCGATGCCTGTGCCCATCACTTTGCGCAGGTATGCAAGATAATGTCTTGTTAATGAGATGGTGTTTTTCGGGTCTTTAGACGCTGGACCGTGACCTGGAACGAGAGCAGTCAGGCCGTCAGTCTCAAGTCTAGTTAATGTATCCAGCCATTTTTTAGAATCGGCACTGCCAACGAATGGAATGCGTTCCTGAAAGATGATATCACCTGAAAATAAAACTTTATCGGGTTCTACTAACATGGTCAAATCGCCGTCAGAGTGGGCTTTGCCCATGAAGTTGAGGGTAAAAGTTAAACCTCCCATAGTGAAATGTGTTGATTTTTCTACGGTGATATCCGGCAATACTAAATGTGTATTTTCATTTACCCAGGGGTCGAGTGAGAACTGACGTTCTTCCAGGCGACTTTTTGCGGCATCTGACCGGATATATTTTTGTGCGCCGTAAGGTGCGATGATTTCAGCACCCAGCTCTTCGAAAACTTGCAGGCCGTATATATGATCGGCATGGTAGTGACTGACCACCACTTTTATAATGGGCTGGTCGGTATTGGTTTTAATTTTTTGCACCAGCTTATACGCCAGCGAAGGTGTGCCTAGTGAATCAAAAACAACAACACCATCATCGGTGACTACAAAACCGGCGTTGGAAATAAAACCTTCGTTATCAGTGGCAATGCCCGGTATGCCCTCGACATAATAAACATGCTCGGAGACTTTTTTAACGTCCATTTTAACGTCTGAAGGCGCGTATTTTATTTTGCTATTTTGTGCCCCGGTTTGAGCTTGAACAAGCAGAGGTGCGCTTGATAAGGCAAGTAGTGTTATAAGCAGTATTTTATTGCATATAGGCATGGCCTTCCTCATATTGCAGACGGATAATTTCAGCATCACCCATAGGTACCATTTCGATGAAACCGTGAATATCTTTCGGTGCATAACCTTGAGCCTGTGCAGCGATTTTACACATTTTAATCTTTATCGCTTCACTCTCGACCAGACTCTGAGCGCGATGCATGAGCTCTTTGTATTTTCCGTAATTTTCAATGGCAAAGAAACTGAGCTCTTGCCCATGCAATACCAGAACAATGGATTGATCAAATGGATCGGCCCCGGTGATGGTGCTCAGGTAGCTGGCCCGGTCCAATACACTTTTAACTGCTTGGGCTGTTTTTACGTGGACGTCATAAACCACTTTTTGCGGTTTATATTTAGTCTCTGTGACACTGGCGCCACCCCAGGGTGATGAACTATCAGCAATTGCCGGGGTACTGATGAGGCATAGTGGGATTAATAGACATAACAATGGTTTAAGCATAGTTTTCTCCTGGAAAGAAGTCATACATTAATGTATTAGACGGTACAAAGGTACAAATTATTCACAGGAGAAATGCAGCAGACAATAAAAAGCAGTGTGAGTAACCAACTCACACTGCGTGCTAATCTCTCAGGAGAAAGAGGTTAGCGGAGGCATAGCCGCAGGAACTATGAAAACCTACGACGCGTACATATTAATACCCGCTGATATTTTTCACTTGATGCACATCAACAAAACCGTTTTATTTAAAATAATTATGTTTATTGATGCTGTTTTATTAGTCGTTCTTTTTGCTGTTTAGTTAAGCTTTTAATGGCATATTCACGTTTACAGGCTTCAGAACGAGATACAGAAGACTCCTGATAGACCATTTTCACTGGTCTTCTGGCCTGTGTGTATTTGGCACCGTTTTTATCGATACCATTGTGCTGCTCTAAACGTTTATTTACATCCAGCGCTACGCCGGTATACAGGCTGTCATCAGAGCAGCGCAGGATGTAAACAAACCACTGTTTTGTATCGGTTGTGGCCGTATTGTTAGACGTCATCCAGTTTGCGCATTGATGCCGGCAGCAGTTTCATATCAACTAAAGCAGTAATAAAGGCCTTAAAGAAACTGGCTTCATCTTCATAGACTATTTTGTAATACTGTATTTTCATGGTTAAGGCGCTACCAAAAATGATTGAGATAAAGGTTAATATCGACCCCAAAGCCAGTGTCGACATGCCGGTAATACCCTGTCCGATGGTACAACCCAATGCAAGTACGCCACCAAAACCCATCAAAACTCCACCGACGAAGTGGTTTAGAAAATCCTTGAAATCGGCAAACCATTCAATGCGGAATGATTTACTGATCAATGACCATAATAGTGAGCCAAGAATAACGCCAAAAACAGACATAAGGCCAAAAGTTAACAACGCAGGGTTGAAGCTTTCTTTAGCATAACCATAGCTTTGGCCGATCGGGTTGATAAAGGTAAACGATTGAGAGTTGAGCGTACGTCCCGTCGCTGGTTTGCCTTCATCGTCCTCTGCCAGCATATCCCATTCTTCGTAATAATCAGACAGTGAGTACTGGCTATCGTCTGCAATAACACCCATGTTGCTGCTGGTATACCAGGCGGTAAGAATGATTAAACCTATTGCTAAACCAGCCAGAATATTATCTTTATTGCTGCGAAAATCGGCAGATTTAAAAACATAGAACAGCATACCTGTGGCAACCACCAAACCCGCAACCAATCGCATCATTTGTGTGTTTTCGGCACCGCCGAGCAGTGCGCCTATATCCTGATTACTATCCAGTGACACAGCTAAAGGGCTAACCCAGTCATAAAATAAAACACTGTATAAAGTTTTATCACTATCAGGAAACGGGTTGGTCATGTAATAGGCGATGATCGCGATGATGATAAAGACCATGATAGATTTAATATTACCGCCACCGATACGTATTAGCGTTTTGTTGCCACAACCGCTGGCGAAGGTCATGCCGATGCCAAATAAGATACCACCAAGGATATTTTCTATATAGATGAGTGAGGTATCTCGGTAAGGTGGGAAGCTGTTTGTGACATCCGCCAGCCCAAGGTATTCAAATACGCTAACACCGATGGTCGCTACAGCAATGGCAAGTAACCAGGCTCTGAATCGACCATAATCACTCATGTTGACCATGTCGGAGACAGCGCCCATGGTACAGAAATTTGTTTTATTGACAATGACACCCAGAATAACGGAGAGGATGAATGTTGACCATAAAAAGAACGAAAGACTTTCAGCGAAAGATTCAAAGAACATATAGTTACCTATCTTGGAATAGTGTTAGTAAAAAATGCAAATCCGTTGCCATGATAAATGCTTGTTATTGCTGCGGAGTATAACAAACCAAACGAATTTATCTCTTGTTACAGGGATTTTCAAGCAGACGGTTAACTAATGATTTTATTCTTATTTATTGTAGAGCGGTTTTAGTGCAGATGACTGTGAATGTGTTTTTTTGTCTATTAACGGTTTCTCATTATTAAAAGCAACTATTAAATCCTTGCCGTGCCATGTGTGTTTTTCAGGACTATACATAGATTGATTCAACTGGCGAATTTTCTGAGCTAGTTGTGAAGAGCAGTGTTCGGTGATCTGAGTTAGATTGGTTATACTTATATCATCATAGATTAGCCGCGCCCATTCGATCAGTGCGTTTTTGGTCTGGTTCGCATTATTCTTTTTTGCGCTATTCTCAACAGCCGCTACAGCAGATCTAACAGACATGTTTCTAGCTTCCATCTGTATTTTGTTCTGTCTCTTGTGAGAGCTCGGCTTTCTATAGAGTAAAGCGATGGTGACTGACCAGGCGATCGCAAAAAATAAAGCCAGCCATTTCCAGTAAGGTGGACTAGTGACAACGGGTAGTTGTGGCGGCTGTGTATTATCGCCGGTTGACGACGGTTCGCTGAGAGATGTTTCATTGCTTCCTGGTATTGGAACAGCGACTGGACGTTGACTGACATTGCCTGTAGCCGTTATCACCGTCTGTGGAATGCTTGCCAGTTCTTTTTTATTTGTTTTTGTATTCCACCACTGCAGCTTGATCTCAGGCAATGTGTAGGTGCCGGCATCGGCCGGTATCAGAGCAATTTTTATCTGTTTAAGTCCTGTTATGCCGTCGCTACTTGGTCTGTTTTCTACCACAGAATTATCAGGGTACTGTTTTAAACCATCGATATCATTAAATTTCAGATCCGGTAATTGCACACCGGTAAGGCCTTCTGCAGCAATAGTTATAGTGCGTGTAACGGGATCGCCGGCTTTTAAATTTTGAATATCGTCAGACCATTCTTCGATTAGTTGCAGATTGCTGCTGGGTAACCAGTCTTGCAGGTTGATGGTGGCTGGGTTGGCTTTAACTTGAGCTTCTATTGCTTCGCTGCGTAAGCGTTTTAATTGTCCGCTCATACGGAACTGATCGAAGATTGATTGTGGCTGTGTGGCATTGATACGACCTTCAAAAGTTATCGGGTTAATTGTTAATAAACCGCTTTTTTGAGGGAAGATAGCATAGCGACGCTCAAAGACTTCGTACTGAATACCATTTCGCGTGGTCTGATAATTATCTTCAGAAATTTTTTCAATGATCGCATCAGGATCACTAGTTACAGGCTCTGATAACGAAGCGCTGGCAATGCTTACCGTGCGTAACAAACGGATAGTGTAGATAAGCTGAGACTGTACCCAGGCTGTTTTTGTATCGACCGAACTCGCAAGAAATATTGACGCGGGTACGCTTGACTGACTCTGTCCCTTGGGGGCCGAGCTATCAGGTGGGGCAGTGTGGCTTATTTTAACCTGTATCGCCGGGCTGGTATCTTTACCGAAGCTAATTGGAGGGATGGTAAACGTGCCGACGTCTTTCGCAATAACGGTGAGGTCCCAGGCCTTCCTCAGGCTCCAGTCGCCATTGACAGCGCGCATGTTCGTGCTTTGGCTGCTGCTTAGCACATCAAAATGCAGGTAGATCGGCGAGAAATCGGGGTCATCATCAACATTGCTATCAGCTTCGTATAACAGATGGAAGGAGTCATCTAGAGCCACAGTGCTGCGGCTGGTGGATACTGTAATATTGGCGGCGTTGACAGCAGTATTTAACGTTATGCATATCAGTGCAAAAAACAGTAGTAGTGTCTGGCGTTTTACCGATAAAAAATTAGCTGTTGTATTCATTACCATGGTTCGCTGTCATCGTTTTGATTTGGTATCTGTTGATATTGATATAAAAATTTACGTCTTAATAGACCGCCAGGGTCATCGGGGATTCGTTGCAACCACTGCTCGGTCGCTTTCTCTTCCTCAGTGATGGACGCTTCCATCGGGTTAACGTCTACTTCTTTGGGTTTGTCTTCTGATTCTTTATTCTCGACGCTATCCGGTTTTATATTATTGCTGTCCTGTTCTGTCTTATCCTGCTTTTTCTGCTCCTGCTGGTCTTTTTCATACTGGCTTTGCTCTTCTTCCTGTTGCTGCTTTTCAGTTTCAGCATCGCGCTGTTTGAGCTCCTGTTCTGCCTGTTCCTGGTTTTCATCAGACGAGCTGTTTTCGGGCGTTTTTTCTGATTGATCACCTTGTTGCTGATCGTCTTCGTTGTTCTGTGACTGTGAACCTTCTTTCTCTGAATCTTGCTGCTGATTTTCTTGCTGGTCGGATTTTTCCTGGTCGGACTTATCCTGCTCTGATTCATTTTTTTCAGATTCGTTCTGTTGCGAATCCTGCTGTTCAGAATTCTGTTGTTGTTCCTGTTGAGCTTTTTTTACCTGCTCTCGGTTATATGTCGCATCTTTATTATCTTTGTTAAGTTCGATCGCTTTGTCGTAAGCTTTAATAGCCTCTTCATAGTTGCCAAGTTTAGCCAGGGCATTGGCTCTATTATAAAAGCCATCACTATGAGCGGTTTTTTCCAGCGCATCAGCGGCCGCCTGATAATCGCCATTTCTATAAAGCGCGCTGGCTTTCCAGTCTGGCTGGGTAAATGCTTTAGCGGCATTTTCATTGTCGCCGGCATCAAAATCTTGCATGGCCTTTTGATCGGGGCTTGACCATAAGTGTTTTGTATCCAGGTAACTTTTACCGGCATCAACTGTTTCAGCATATGCTGGTTGTGGCAGGGGTAATATAAAAATTAAGATAACAGCAATCCAGCCTTTTCGAGCCCATAATGCAGCAAAAAATAATAAAGGCAGTAATAACCAGTGACCTTCTTCCTGCCAGATATCCGCATTTAAATCTTTCGTCATGTCGTCCTGAGTGATTTCTGATGACTGAAAGATCTGTGTTAACTTATCGATATCAGTGTCGTCAGCGTGTAATCTGGTGTACAGGCCGCCGGCACTCAGTGCATATTTCTGTAGTTTTTCAGGATGCAGTTTAGGTATTACGATAGCACCACTGCTATCCTGTAAAAAACCGCTCTCGAGTGGAACGGGTGCGCCTTCTGTTGTGCCTATGCCAAAAATTGACAGGCGAAAACCCTGGGAAAATATTTTTTTAATGGCGGTTTCATCAGCCTGTCGAACATCGTCAGTAATGACTAATATATCGCCTTTGATTATGCCAGCCTGATTGAAAACAGACGCCGCCTTGGCTAATGCAAGCGACAGGTTGCTGCCCTGTGCAGGCATCATATCTGTTTCCAGTGACGGTACAAGGTTGGCGATAGTTGCATTGTCATCAGTGAGCGGGATAACAACAAAGGCATCAGCAGCGTAAACGATCAGGGCTGTCTGTCCTGTTTTTCTGGTTTTTAATATATCGAGCAGTTCGAGTTTGGCGCGGGATAATCGTGAGGTTTTTATATCGGTGGCATCCATCGATTGGGATAGATCAAGCAGCACGACGAGAGATGACTGTTCTCTATAAACAGGTTGCGGCAACTTTTTATAAACCGGGCCGGCAAGTGCGGTAATGCACAGGCTGACGGCAATAAAAATTAATAACAGTGGGTAGCGACGTTTTTTCGTATTACCTTTTGTCAATACAAAAGGTAATAGTTGTTTGTCTATAACAGACAGCCAGTTTCTATTGTTCTGGGTCTTGTTGTTAGCAAAAAACAAATAAAGTATCAGCGGGATGAAAGCATAAAACCAGTCTGCGCGAATAAAATGCAGGTTATCAAAAATAATCAAACTTTCATTTATTAAAATATTTAAGTTTTCATTCATGAGAGTTTATTTTTCTTAGAATGAGATGGTGAAATTTTTAAGCTGCTGAGGGAAAACTGTGGCGCATACAGGAACAATGCAAGCAGGGTGGCCAATACTAAACTTGCACTCAGCGGAATATAAAATAATGCTTTTATAGGGCGGTAACTTTTTACTTCTTTTTCGACAGGCTCAAGCTGGTCCAGCAAGCTATAAATTTTCACTAGATCGGCCGTAGAGTATGCGCGAAAATATTGGCCGCCGGTTATTTCTGCAATTTTGTGTAAGGTGACTTCATCGAGTTCTCTTGATCCGCGATTACCGATACCGACGGTGTATATCTTTAAGCCTTTTTTTGCAGCGAGTTCAGCGGCTTTAAGCGGGGTTATCTCACCTCGATTACTAACGCCGTCGGTTAATAAGATGAGCACACGGTCGTCAGTGATGTTTTTTTGTATATCCGATGATGAGGTATTATCGCCACGTTGTTTTGACACGCGTTTGACGGCAAGCCCGATAGCATCGCCGATGGCAGTGGCCTGACCAGCAAGGCCAGTGAATGCCTCCTGTAGCAAAATATTAACCGTTGTTCTGTCAAAGGTAAGCGGGGCCTGCACGTAGGCCTGATCAGCAAATAATATTAAACCGATACGATCACCAACACGTTTTTCGATAAAGCTGCTCGCAACCGCTTTGGTTGCCGTAATTCTGCTTACAGCACCTGAATTATGACGGATCAGATGATCCATGCTTTTGGATATATCGATAGCCAGCATCAGGTCACGACCACTCACCGGTAATTCGACAGGCTCTCCGGTCCACTGTGGCCTTGCCGTGGCAATGATCAGGCAGACCCAGGCGAGGGTGTAGAGCAGTAGAGGCCAGCGTGACTTTCTGTTCACGTAGGTGTCGTTTTTACCCACCTGATAATCTGATAAATACGGCACTTGCAGTGCGGCATCATTGGCCTGTTTTGCACGCGGCAGCAGTAAACGTAACAAAAATGGCAGCGGCATTATCGCGAGTGCCCATGGCCAGAGAAGTGACATCATGATGACTGCACTCGTCTGGTCTTTTTATGCGGAGATGTTAGCCACGATTCGCATAACTTAATCAATACCTGTGCATCAAACTCCAGTTCAGTATCGCCTGGAAGATAAGGTGCCTTCAATAATATCTGGCCTATATCGCTTTGAAATTTTTTCTCGTCAGATGAACCCGACTTTGTGGAATCTAGATAGAGCAACCAGTCGCTTCCTGTTAAACCAGCGATGTGGTCAGTCGGATAATAGGTGATGCAGGCGCGGCGTAACAGGATAGATAAAGATTTAGCTAATTGGGATTTATTCTGTGTCGCCTGAAACTGTTGTTTAATGTTTTCTAGTTCAGCGCTTATGTCACGTTTCAGTTGCCGGTTTATATAAATTTTTCTTACGATGAAAAAAACAATAATGATGAGCACCAGGCTGGCAACGAGCAGCCACCAGCCGGGTGCGACCGGCCACCATGAAATCGGTTCAGGCAGATGTATATCTCTAAGCTCTAGTGGTGGTCTATTTAAAGTCGGATTATTTAAAGCGGGCGCATTCATACTATTTTTACAGACTTAAGCTTGCTGACGCGCAGAGCGGAATGGTGACCTATTGCCTTTACCGGTAATACCAAGACCACTTCTTAATTTCTCGAGTGCATCATCGGCTGTTGACACAGGTATTAAATGGATACGATGTTGTCGGCAAAATTTTTCCAGTAGATCGTTATGATTCAGATACTGCTGATGGTATTCACTGCGGGTTTTTTTGCTGGAGGTTTGAATCTGTAATTCTTTATTGCCATCGGTTAATCTGTATGTGCCGGATGTTGGCAGGTCGACTTCGATAGGGTCGGAGATGCAGATCAAGATGATATCGTTGTTGCGTGAAATATTCGCTATGTGTGATAGTGTTTTTTCGTCGATATCACGAAAGTCACTAATCATGAAGATAAGGCTGCCAGGATGAGTGACTTTATGCAGACGAGAGACTGCTGCTGCCATGTTGTGCTTTACCCTGGTCGGACTATTTTTTTCTGAGTCAGGTGAGGCGGTTACCTGTCTATTGGACCACGCGCTATGTTTTGTGCAGCGACCAATGAAATCAAGTACTGCGGTTTTTCCTCGGCGAGGTCTTATTTCAATGTGTTCATCGGATGAAAAAATGAGTCCACCGATACGGTCATTATTATTTGCCGCACTCCAGGCGATTAAAGTTGCGATCTCAGAGGCGATGACCGATTTAAATTTATTGCGTGTGGCAAACATCATCGATGGATTAAGATCCAGCCAGAGCAGGATAGGCCTCTCGCGTTCTTCACGAAAAACTTTTGTATGTGCAGTACCCGTGCGCGCAGTAACACGCCAGTCAATATTGCGGATATCATCACCCGCCTGATAATAGCGTGATTCATCAAACTCCATGCCACGACCTTTAAATGATGACAGGTAGGCGCCGCCCTGTTTGGCATGAATTTTACCGCTATCCAGAGGCAGTTGATTGGCCTGGAGGCGAAGCTGGATGAGTGACTGTGAGCTTATCCAGGTGATGCCTTCAGATTTTTTATCTAAATTTTTACGCATTGAAGTGTATATAAAATTGTTTTTATATCAGGGTACAGCGACTCTGGTGATGAGTTCCTGAATAAAACTGTCTGGTGTTATACCGTCAGCTTCTGCTTCATAACTTAAAATCACCCGATGACGCAATACATCAAAGGCGATCGCCTGAATGTCATCGGGGCTGACAAAATCACGTTGATCTAACCAGGCATGTGCACGTGCGCAACGGTCAAGTGCGATGCTTGCACGTGGACTCGCTCCGTATAATGACCAGTTAGCGAGGTCGTCACCATAAGTGGCAGGGTTACGGGTCGCCAGTACCAGCTGTAATAAGTATTCTTCAAGATTTTCAGCCAGGTAAACATCCAGAACTTCATCGCGGGCAGCAAAGATACTCTGCTGACTAATTTTTTCACTGTTGGTGTTTATGTTCTTAGTACCATTTCTGGCTTCATCGCGCGCCAGTTTAAGAATCTGTTTTTCAGCCCCTGCGTCAGGGTAGCCGATGCTGACGTGCATAAGAAAACGATCAAGCTGTGCTTCCGGCAATGGATAGGTGCCTTCCTGTTCGATCGGGTTCTGTGTTGCCATCACCATAAATAACTCAGGTAATGGGTAGGTGGTTTTACCTACTGTAATCTGGCGCTCAGCCATCGCCTCGAGCAAGGCAGATTGAACTTTAGCCGGCGCACGATTGATCTCATCGGCCAGCACCAGGTTGTGAAATAATGGACCCTGCTGGAAAACAAAGGAGCCATCCTGGGGTCGGTAAACCTCGGTGCCGGTGAGATCAGCAGGCAGCAGGTCAGGGGTGAACTGCACGCGATGGAAGTCACTTTCGATGCCATCGCTGAGTACCTTGATGGCTTTGGTTTTTGCCAGACCGGGCGCGCCTTCAACCAGGAGATGGCCATCCGCTAATAATGCGATTAACAGACGATCAACTAATTTTTCCTGACCGATAATGTGATTTTGTACGTGTTGTTTGAGACTGAGTATAGATTTTAGGTTAGGCATATTTTTATAGCGGTTTATTTTTATATTGAGTATTAGAAGACGTTTTCTGACAGTGAAAGTTCACTCCCAAATGGGAGGGTATCTTAGCGTTATTTGTGGTGTATTATATGGTTGATTTTTAGATTTACAACATCAGGTGCCTCTTGTCAGGATAATTTCTGGCTGAGGATAATCGGGAAGCTGGTAGACCATTCGTGGTTAGTCCAGCGCTGCCCCCGCAACGGTGATTGGTGAGATTTGTTAGTCGGCACTAAATAATTAGTGCTGACACCCACTGCGAATATATTTCGTGGGAAGGGAATGAATCAGGTATCAACTGATACACACCATAAGCCCGTAGACCGGCCAGATGTTTTTTTATAAATACAGTCGCGGAGGGCGGCATGGTATGGTGCGCTCCGTTGTTACCCTCTGGTGTTGCTCTATCCTTGTTGCCTCCATATATTATTGGAGGATCTCATGAACAAATTTTTATCTCTTGGTGTCTTAGCTGTAACGGCTAGCATCTCTTTATCTAGCCATGCTGAAACCGAAAAAATTGTAACAGAAATACCGGCAGTTATTGTTAGTGCTGCTCGTACTGAACAAAGTACATTAACCACACCAGCTAGTATCACTGTTATCACGCGAAAACAGATCGAAGACAGTGGTTCCACACATATCGTTGAAGTATTACGCGGCCAGGGTGGTGTGCAGATTAATGACCTTTACGGTGACGGCAGTCGAGCCACTGTTGGTATGCGAGGATTTGGAGAAACGGCAGGGTCAAACACGCTGGTGCTTGTCGACGGGCGTCGTCTTAACAATCCCGATATCGCCTCACCGGACCTAAACAGTATTGCACTCGAAGATGTTGAACGCATCGAGCTGGTACAGGGCAGTGCGGGTGTGCTGTTCGGTGACCAGGCAGTCGGCGGTGTAATCAATATCATCACACGTAAACCCGGTGCCCTAAGGCATTCATTAGAATTGTCTGTGGGCAGTTATAATACGCTTAAATTTCATGGCATGACCTCACAGGCGCTAGACAACGGAGTTAATTACCTTGTTTCGCTTGATGCGCGTGAGTCTGATAATTACCGCCAGCATAATGAGTCGTCTTACCTGAACGGTTTCGGTAAGTTGGGTTATGACTATAACAGTGGTTCTGTTTTTGCTGAGCTGCAATACGTCGATGATGAACTGAACACACCGGGCACTTTGTTTGCAGAAGAAGTGGCGGCCGACCGCACACAGGTGAACCCAAATTTTGCCACCGATTTTTCGAATGCCACAACAAAGGTAGGTCGCTTAGGATTAGTGCAGGAACTTGGCAGTAACTGGTCTTTTGAAGGTGAACTGACTAGCCGGGATACAGACGGTGTGTTCAGACTGAGTTCTGTGTTTGGTGCTGAAACAGAAAATGCCACCCAGGACCGTAAAATACAGGAATTTACCCCGCGTTTTATCGGCATTATACCGGCACTTAATAATACGATGCTGACGCTCGGCGGTGATGCAATCGAAAGTGACTACCACCTGAGCTCACGTTTTGGTGATCAGTTAAATGATCAGTCGCAACGCTCAGTTTATGTACAAGCAGTGGTACCGGCCAGCGAAATTATCGACCTTACACTCGGTGTGCGCTATGCCAGCGTGGAAAATTCGATAAGTGATACCGGTATGTTTGCGCTATACCCGTCAGGTGTGCAGGTCGATGACGATGTAACTGTAGGTACGCTTGGTTTAGCAGTCAAAGCGAATGAAAATTGGCGTGTATTGTTTCGTGCTGATCAAAACTACCGTTTTGCTAAAGTAGATGAATTTTTGCAGCCAGCTTATACACCGGCATTTACGCCCGTGTTGCTCGAAACACAGAAAGGCCTGTCGCTAGAATCAGGCATTGAATGGACGCATGCTGGCAATTCTGCAAAGTTCATAATCTATAAACTTGATCTTGAAAATGAGATCGCATTTGATCCGGTTAATTATGCCAATATTAATCTGGCAGATACTGAGCGCAGAGGTGTTATCACTAGTGGTTATTGGAAAACGACAAAACGTTTAGGTTTTTCAGCCAGTTATACCTATACCGATGCAGAAGTATTAAGTGGTGATTTTGCGGGTAAAGAGATACCTTTTGTTGCAAAACACTCAGCCTTGTTATCGACGGATTATGTTGTGTCTGAATCATGGCAGATGTTTGCTGAGCTGGTCGCGATCAGTGACCGGGTGTTTTCAGGTGACTTTGATAATGTGTTAGGCAGGCTGCCGGGATATGGCGTGGTCAATCTCAAGGCTGAATATAATATCGAAGATTTCAGCTTCAGCGGCAGGGTGAACAATGTATTAAACAAGCAATACTCTGATGTAGGCCAGCTGGGTACTGATCCGAACACCTTCGCAGCGC
>CAJXZZ010000071.1 GCA_913065105.1 uncultured Gammaproteobacteria bacterium
CCTTAACTTCGCCACCTTGTGCTTCTGCCATCACTTTCGTCAGCGCTGCAGTTAAGGTAGTTTTACCATGATCTACATGACCAATTGTGCCAACATTTACATGTGGCTTATTTCTTTCAAACTTTTCCTTAGACACTGCGATCACCTCTTCTTTTTATCTTCACGTTTATTAAAAAAATCTACTAACAATCAATTCTTGCTTTCCAGCGTTCACATACCCGTCTTATGGGATATGACTGCATCAGCAACTACTTTTGGCGCTTCTGCATACTTCTCAAACTGCATCGAATACGTTGCTCGACCCTGCGTAGCAGAACGTAATGATGTCGCGTAACCAAACATCGTAGACAATGGCACTTCAGCGTGTATATTCTTACCCGCAACCGTATCTTCCATGCCTGATACGATTCCACGGCGTCGGCTCAAGTCACCCATGACATCACCCATATAATCTTCAGGTGTCACCACTTCGACTTTCATCATCGGTTCAAGTATGGTCGGATCAGCTTCCAGCGCACCCTGCCTGAAACACATCGAACCCGCAATCTTAAAAGCCATCTCACTCGAATCAACATCATGATAAGAGCCGTCGTACAACGAAATCTTCACATCTTCAATCGGGTAACCGGCAAGAACACCGCCTCGCATCTGCTCCTGCACACCCTTATCAACTGCCGGGATAAATTCTTTAGGAACCGATCCACCAACAATCTCGTTAACAAATTCATAACCCGAACCAGGTTTCCGTGGTTCGATGCGCAGGAATACATGAGCAAATTGCCCACGACCACCCGACTGTCTTGCGAACTTTGCTTCGTGCTCTACCGTTTTGCGTATCGCTTCACGGTAGGCTACCTGCGGATCACCCACATTTGCGTTCACATTAAACTCACGCTGCATACGATCGATGATGATCTCCAGGTGAAGCTCACCCATTCCAGAAATAATGGTCTGGCCAGACTCTTCGTCCGTATGCACTCGGAACGATGGATCTTCCTGCGCCAGCTTGCTTAGAGCTGTCGCCATCTTTTCCTGATCTGCCGTGGTTCTCGGCTCAACAGCCACCGAAATCACCGGTTCAGGAAAATCCATCTTCTCAAGCGTAATCACCGCTAGCGGGTCACATAAAGTATCCCCAGTAACAACATCTTTAAGCCCGATTGCGGCAGCAATATCACCTGCACGCACTTCTTTAATCTCTTCGCGATGATTGGCATGCATCTGTACAATGCGACCAACACGCTCTTTCTTACCTTTTCTCGGGTTAAAAACAGTATCACCCGTTTTTAACACGCCGGAATAAACGCGAAAAAAGGTCAAATTACCGACAAATGGATCAGTGGCAATTTTAAAACCTAACGCAGCAAATGGCACGCTATCATCAGAGGGACGCTCCGCCTCTGACTCATCTTTATCATCCAGATGCCCCATAATTGCTGGCACATCTAGCGGCGAAGGCATGTAATCGATAAATGCATCGAGCATTGCCTGTACACCTTTGTTCTTAAAAGCACTGCCACAGAAAGTTGGCACAATTTCATTAGCCAATGTTCTAAGACGTATCCCTAGCTTAATATCCTCGACATCAAGATCACCGTTCTCGAGATATTTATCCATTAACTCTTCATTAGCTTCAGCTGCCGCCTCAACCATGAATTCACGCTTTTCATTACATACTTCAACAAGTTCGGCCGGAATATCACCTTCAACGAATTCCGAACCCATGTTCTCCTCTTTCCAACGAATAGCCTTCATTCGTACGAGGTCAACAACACCTTCAAAGTTTTCTTCTGCACCGATCGCCATCTGCATCGGTACAGGGTTAGCGCCTAATCGCTCTCTTATCTGCTCAACCACACGTAAAAAATCAGCACCCGTGCGATCCATTTTATTGATGAACGCCATGCGTGGCACGTGGTATTTATTCGCCTGACGCCACACTGTTTCAGACTGCGGCTCAACACCACCTACAGCGCAAAAGACGGCGCAAGCACCGTCAAGAACACGCAAGGAACGCTCTACTTCAATAGTGAAGTCAACATGCCCAGGCGTATCAATTATATTTATGCGGTGCTGATCATACTGTCCATCCATGCCTTTCCAAAAACAGGTGGTTGCTGCAGAAGTAATAGTAATTCCACGCTCCTGCTCTTGCTCCATCCAGTCCATGGTGGCAGCACCGTCATGCACCTCACCTATCTTGTGAGATATTCCCGTATAAAACAGGATACGTTCTGTTGTTGTCGTTTTGCCCGCATCAATGTGCGCCATGATGCCAATATTACGATAGCGCTTAATTGGCGTGGTGCGAGCCATGACTGTTACCTGCTACGTACTTAGACTACCAGCGGAAATGTGCGAAAGCTTTATTCGCTTCAGCCATACGATGCGTATCTTCACGTTTTTTAACAGCATTGCCGCGATTTTCTGCCGCATCCATCAGCTCACCGGCCAATTTCAATTGCATAGATTTTTCGCCACGCTTGCGAGACGCCTCAATCAACCAGCGCATAGCCAGTGCTGAGCGACGACTAGTGCGCACTTCGACAGGTACCTGATAAGTTGCACCACCCACACGGCGAGATTTAACCTCTACCATAGGGCTAACATTCTCTAACGCTTTATCTAACACGTCCATTGGCTCACCAGTGGCTTTTTCACCGATACGATCTAGCGCTTTATACAAGATAGTTTCAGCGACTGATTTCTTGCCGCCTTTCATAATCATGTTGACGAATTTAGTGACCTGTATACTACCGAATTTAGGATCTGGCAATACTACGCGTTTCGGGACTTCTCTTCTTCTTGGCATTAGTTATACTCTATAAAATCGTTGTTTCTAACATTAACTCTTAGGTCGTTTAGTACCGTATTTAGAACGGCCCTGGCGACGTGTTTCTACACCCTGTGTATCCAGGCTACCGCGAACAACGTGGTAACGTACACCAGGTAAATCCTTAACACGACCACCGCGGATAAGTACCACGCTATGCTCCTGTAGGTTGTGACCCTCACCACCGATATAACTGGTCACTTCAAAACTGTTTGTTAAACGCACACGAGCCACTTTACGCATCGCAGAGTTAGGCTTTTTCGGTGTTGTTGTATAAACACGTGTACATACACCGCGTCTTTGCGGACACGCTTCCAGCGCAGGCACGTTGCTTTTTACAACCTTGCTACGGCGTGGTTTACGCACTAATTGGTTAATTGTTGTCATCTATAACTCCAAAATCCGCCCGATAATACTATATGTATCACTAACTTGGCGGCGCCCGTTGGTACTTACTACAGGCTAAAATAAACAACAGGCCCTGGATTTTACTCGGGGGCCTGTCAAAAGAGGCGCAATTCTAGTCTCACCACAGGTAACTGTCAAGAACCTTTGGCGAGTAAAGCGCCATTTAATGGCTGAAATACAAGCGTTTACGTGCTGGCAAAATTCGCCAATTAATCCCACCCCTACAGGCGAATAACTGCCGGTAGGGGTGGAAGTTTTTTTACCGATGAAGCTTAAGCGTCCTGTTTTGGTTGCTCGGCTTCAGCAGTATCAAAAATTTCAGTCGGCATTTCTGCGTCATCCAGCTCTTCAGTCACTTCAGAATTCAATTCAGCACTGACTTCTTCTTCGGTGATGAACGCAGCTTCGATATCAGCCGAAAGTTGTTTCTGTTTCTGCCGGTCTTCGTGATAAGCAAGACCGGTACCCGCTGGGATCAAACGACCCACGATAACGTTTTCTTTCAGACCGCGTAATGGGTCACTACCACCGCGAACTGATGCTTCCGTCAATACGCGCGTTGTTTCCTGGAACGAAGCCGCTGAAATGAACGACTCTGTAACCAACGAACCTTTAGTGATACCTAACAGTATTGGCTGGAAAATAGCCGGCTCCTTGCCTTCTTCTTTCAGCACTTCACATTCGGAAATCACACGCGTGCGCTCAACGATTTCACCTTTAAGATATTTAGAATCCCCACCTTCGATAATTTCACACTTACGCAACATCTGACGAATAATAACTTCGATATGTTTATCATTGATCTTCACACCCTGTAGACGATAAACATCCTGAATTTCATTTACCAGGTACTCAGCTAAATCTTCAGCACCCAACAAACGCAAGATATCATGCGCACTACGCTCACCATCAGCAATAACCTCGCCCTGCTCAACACGCTCACCTTCGAACACGTTGATGTGACGCCATTTAGGAATAAGTGATTCGACCGCTTCCGAACTATCTTTAGTGATAACCAGACGTTGTTTACCTTTGGTTTCTTTACCAAAACTCACCACACCAGACGCTTCAGCCATGATCGCTGGTTCTTTTGGTTTACGTGCTTCAAACAGGTCGGCAACACGTGGCAGACCACCGGTGATATCACGTGTTTTACTGGATGCCTGAGGGATACGCGCAATAACATCACCCACAGATACATCATTACCATCTTCGATATTAATAATCGCACCTGATGGCAAGAAGTAGCGCGCAGCCTGTTCAGTACCGGCAATATTTAGCTCAGTACCTTTAGCATCCACCAATGTCATCAATGGGCGCATATCTTTACCCGCTGTAGGACGTTGTTTAGGATCAATGATTACGATGGACGATAAACCCGTAATGTCATCAGTTTCTTTCTGAACACTGATGCCTTCAGCAAAATCTGTAAATTTAATCTTACCCGCTACCTCAGTAATAATTGGATGCGTATGTGGATCCCATGTGGCGACGACCTGTCCGGCAGACACACTACCGTCTTCTTCGACAGAAATCACCGCACCGTATGGAATCTTATACAACTCACGTTCACGACCCTGATCATCAATTACACCTAATTCACCAGAACGCGATACCGCTACCAGGTTACCACTCGTCTGAGGCACAACATTAATGTTATGTAACTTAATCGTACCCGCAGATTTCACACTGATGCTGTTAGCTGCCGCAGAACGACTAGCCGCACCACCGATGTGGAAGGTACGCATGGTCAGCTGTGTTCCCGGCTCACCGATCGACTGCGCAGCTATAACACCAACCGCCTCACCATGATTCACCAGGTGTCCACGAGCCAGATCACGGCCGTAACACATCGAACAAACACCATGGGTGTTTTCACAGGTAATAACAGAGCGAACAAAAATTTCGTCGATGCCTAACTCATCCAGCTGCTCAACCCATAATTCATCCAGCAAGGTGCCACGAGGAATTAATACTTCATCATCGGTATTAACTACATCACGTGCAACTACACGGCCCAGCACCAGGTCGCTCAAAGGCATGACTACATCACCACCTTCAATGATCGACTGTACCAACATGCCTTTTTCGGTTTCACAGTCTTTCTTAAGAATAACCATGTCCTGTGCCACATCAACAAGACGGCGAGTCAGGTAACCGGAGTTAGCGGTTTTCAACGCAGTATCAGCCAGACCCTTACGTGCACCATGGGTTGAAATAAAGTACTGAAGTACGTTCAGACCTTCACGGAAATTCGCTGTAATCGGTGTTTCAATAATCGAACCATCCGGTTTCGCCATCAGACCACGCATACCGGCTAACTGACGAATCTGCGCGGCAGAACCACGAGCACCGGAATCGGCCATCACAAAAATATTATTGAATGAAGCCTGCTTGACCATGTTGCCTTCAGCATCTTCAACTTCTACCGTGCTGAGTTTATCCATCATGGCTTTAGCTACAGCTTCATTTGCATGTGACCAGATGTCCACAACCTTGTTATAGCGTTCGCCGTTAGTCACCAGACCCGATGCATATTGCTCCTGGATCTCTTTCACTTCAGCATCAGCACCAGCAAGCAATACGCCTTTTTCTTCAGGAATAACCATATCGTTGATACAGATCGAAATACCTGAACGGGTAGAATATCTGAAACCGGTATACATCAACTGGTCAGCAAAAATAACCGTTTCTTTTAAACCAACCTGACGATAACAGGAGTTGATCAAGTTCGAAATTGCTTTCTTACCAAGATCTTGATTAACCAATGCGTAAGGAATGCCTGCAGGGATAATCTCAGATAAAATAGCACGACCAACAGTAGTATCTACGATGCTGTAACGCTCTTCCAGATCGCCATCTTCATTAAATATAACTTCTTTAATACGTGCTTTTACTTTTGCCTGCAGATGAGCCACACCACTGTCATAGGCACGATGCACTTCATCAACGTCAGCAAAGACCATGCCTTCACCTTTAACATTGATCGACTCACGCGTCATGTAATACAGACCTAAAACGATATCCTGTGAAGGTACGATGATAGGATCGCCCGATGCTGGTGACAGAATATTGTTTGTCGCCAGCATTAAGGTACGCGCTTCTAATTGTGCTTCGATAGACAACGGTACGTGAACAGCCATCTGGTCGCCGTCAAAGTCGGCGTTGAATGCGGTACAAACTAATGGATGCAACTGGATCGCCTTACCTTCGATCAACACAGGCTCAAATGCCTGAATACCTAATCTATGCAATGTTGGCGCACGGTTAAGCATGACGGGATGTTCACGGATAACTTCATCGAGGATATCCCAAACTTCCGAGCCTTCTTTCTCAACCATCTTCTTCGCAGCTTTAATGGTTGTCGCCAGACCGCGGCGCAATAATTTATTAAAGATGAACGGCTTGAACAGCTCAAGCGACATCTTCTTAGGCAGACCACACTGATGCAGCTTAAGTGTTGGACCAACCACGATGACTGAACGGCCAGAGTAATCAACACGTTTACCTAACAGATTCTGACGGAAGCGACCCTGCTTACCCTTGATCATGTCGGCTAAAGATTTCAGCGGACGTTTGTTAGTACCGGTAATAGCACGGCCGCGACGACCGTTATCCATCAGTGCATCAACAGATTCCTGCAACATACGTTTTTCATTACGTACGATGATGTCTGGTGCATATAACTCTAATAGACGTTTCAGACGGTTATTACGGTTGATTACACGACGGTATAAATCATTCAGGTCAGAGGTGGCAAAACGACCACCATCCAGTGGTACCAATGGACGCAGATCCGGTGGTAACACCGGCAAGATGGTCATGATCATCCACTCTGGACGATTACCTGAAGCCATGAACGACTCGATTAACTTAAGACGTTTAGCCAGACGTTTCAGCTTGGTTTCAGACTTGGTAGCACCCATGTCTTCACGGATCTGGATCTTTTCTTCTTCCAGTACCAGACTCTTAAGCATCTCATAAACGGCTTCCGCGCCCATGCGTGCATCGAACTCATCACCGTGTTCTTCGATAGCTTCAAGGTATGACTCATCAGTTAACAACTGACCTTTTTCCAGCGTAGTCAGACCAGGCTCGATAACAACAAATGCTTCGAAGTAAAGAATACGCTCGATCTCACGTAAGGTCATGTCTAACAACAGACCGATACGTGAAGGCAAAGATTTTAAGTACCAGATGTGTGCAACCGGGCTCGCCAGGTCGATGTGACCCATACGTTCGCGACGTACTTTCGACTGAGTAACTTCAACACCACATTTTTCACAGACAACACCGCGGTGTTTCAGGCGTTTATATTTTCCACATAAACATTCGTAATCCTTAACTGGACCAAATATTTTTGCACAAAATAAACCGTCACGCTCTGGTTTAAATGTACGGTAGTTAATAGTTTCCGGTTTTTTTACTTCACCGAATGACCATGACTGAATCTGTGATGGTGATGCGAGGCTAATTTTAATTGCATCAAAATCTTCGTTCTGGCCTGGTTGTTTAATGAGCTTAAGTAAGTCTTTCATTGCCCTAAATCCTGTCTGATTTTATGTTATATGGTTACGTGTGTGCCTGAAAACTGTCAGTTAAGACTTGTTTTCCAGTTCCAGCTCAATGTTGATACCTAAAGCACGAATCTCTTTAAGCAATACATTGAACGACTCCGGCATACCCGGTTCCATATGATGATTACCATCAACAATGTTCTTGTACATCTTGTTACGGCCAGCCACGTCATCAGACTTGACTGTTAACATTTCCTGTAAGGTATATGCCGCACCGTACGCTTCCAGCGCCCATACTTCCATCTCACCGAAACGCTGACCACCAAACTGCGCTTTACCACCTAGTGGCTGCTGCGTTACCAGGCTGTATGGGCCAGTAGAACGTGCATGCATCTTGTCATCGATCAGATGATTCAGTTTCAGCATATATTTGTAACCGATAGTTACCGGGTTATCAAACTGATTACCGGTGCGGCCATCAAACAATGTTGTCTGACCACTAACCGGCAAACCAGCCAGTTCTAACATACGATGAATTTCTTCCTCATTCGCACCGTCAAACACCGGTGTTGCCATCGGCACACCTTTACGCAGATTGTTAGCCATATCCAGCAGCTCTTCATCACTGAATGATTTCAGGTCGACTTTGTTTTCTTTGTAGTTATAAATCTCGTTAAGGAACTTACGAATGCTTGCAACTGATGCCTTATCATCAAGCATCTTACCGATAACATCGCCCAGACCTTTCGCTGCCAGACCAAGATGTGTCTCCAGGACCTGACCGACGTTCATACGAGATGGCACGCCCAGCGGGTTTAAAATAATATCGACCGGTGTGCCATCAGCTGTGTGTGGCATATCCTCAACTGGAACGATGATCGAAACCACACCTTTATTACCGTGACGACCTGCCATCTTGTCGCCAGGTTGCATACGACGTTTAACGGCGAGATAGACTTTCACCATCTTCAAGACGCCAGGCGCCAGATCATCGCCTGCAGTAAGCTTATCTTTCTTCTCGGTGAAGTAAGCATCCAGCAGTTCACGCTGTTCTTTATGCTGTTTGACCAGAGCTTCTATGCGCGCATTTTCAGTTTCGTTTTTAAGACGAATCTGTATCATGTCTTTACGATCAAGACCTTTCAGGTAAGCCGCAGTAATCTTATCGCCAGACTTAAGACCACCCGGACCACCGGCTGCCTGCTTGCCTGTGAAGACACTTTCCATACGAGCGAATAAATCTTCCTCGATAATACGCCACTGCGCATCAACATCTTTTTTCACCGATTCAATTTCTTCTTCTTCGATCTCAAGTGCACGCTTATCTTTATCGACGCCATCGCGGGTAAATACCTGGACACCGATAACGGTACCGTAGGTACTTGCACCAACGCGTAAAGACGAGTCTTTAACATCAGAGGCTTTTTCACCAAAGATAGCGCGTAACAGTTTTTCTTCCGCAGTTAACTGAGTCTCACCTTTAGGTGTCACTTTACCCACCAGGATGTCACCGGGTTTAACTTCCGCACCGACGTAGACCACACCGGATTCATCCAGTTTAGATAACAGGCTTTCGCTGACATTTGGGATATCGGCAGTGATCTCTTCAGACCCTAATTTAGTATCACGTGCGACACTGCTTAGTTCCTGAATATGAATCGTTGTGTAACGGTCTTCTTCAACAACTCGCTCAGAGATGATGATCGAATCCTCGAAGTTGTAACCATTCCACGCCATGTAAGCAACCAGCATGTTCTGACCCAATGCCAGCTCACCCATATCGGTTGATGGGCCATCAGCGATGATGTCGCCACGCTGTACCGAATCACCGACTTTAACCAGTGGACGCTGGTTGATACAGGTGTTCTGATTCGAACGTGTGTATTTAGTCAGGTTGTATATATCGACACCAGTTGCACCGTCAGCAGCTTCATCTTCATGCGCACGGATTACGATACGTGAAGCATCGACTGAATCGATCAAACCACCACGGGTTGCCACTACAGAGGCACCGGAATCATGCGCAACAACACGCTCCATACCGGTACCTACCAGAGGTTTATCGGCACGTAAGGTTGGTACTGCCTGACGCTGCATGTTTGAACCCATCAACGCGCGGTTAGCATCGTCATGTTCAAGGAATGGGATAAGCGATGCTGCAACAGATACGATCTGTCTTGGCGATACATCCATATACTGCACATCAGCAGGAGCTGATAATGAGAACTCGTTCAAGTGACGACACGAGACCATCTCATCAAGCAACTTACCCTTGTCACTCATGGTGGCATTTGCCTGCGCGATGACAAAATTACTTTCTTCGATCGCAGAAAGGTAATCGATCTCTGCAGTTGCAACACCTTTTATCACTTTGCGATACGGTGTTTCTAGGAAACCATACTCATTGGTACGCGCATAGACAGACAGTGAGTTAATCAGACCAATGTTTGGTCCCTCAGGTGTTTCAATCGGACAGACACGACCATAATGCGTTGGATGTACGTCACGCACCTCAAAACCTGCACGTTCACGTGTCAGGCCACCTGGGCCTAAGGCAGAAATACGACGTTTGTGGGTTACTTCAGATAATGGATTATTCTGATCCATAAATTGAGATAACTGACTAGAACCAAAGAATTCTTTAACCGCAGCAGCAACAGGTTTTGCATTGATCAATTCTTGCGGCATCAGGCCGTCTTGCTCAGCGGTTGTTAGACGTTCTTTTACAGCACGTTCAACACGCACCAGACCAACACGGAAAACATTCTCCGCCATCTCGCCAACACTACGGATGCGGCGATTACCTAAATGATCGATATCATCTACCGTACCATTACCATTACGGATAGAAATCAATTCCTTCATCACATCGAGGATGTCCGACGTTTCCCCCAATGTTTCACAAAAGTCTTTTGCCTGGTCATCTTTACGTGAACTGAAATGACGGTGATCGAAAAGCACACCTGGGCCTTCAGAACCACCACGCTGCAGGCGACGATTGAACTTCATACGACCTACGGTTGAGATGTCATAACGATCCTCTGAGAAGAACAGATTGTTGAACAGGTTCTCAGCTGCATCTTTTGTCGGTGGCTCGCCTGGGCGCATCATACGATAGATTTCAATTTGCGCTTCTAGCCTGGTTGTTGTGCTATCAACCGCCAGCGTGTTAGAAATAAATGGGCCTACATCCAGATCATTGGTGTAGATCACGCGCACGCTTTTAATACCTTTTTCCTGAACGAATGCGATTAACTCTTCAGTAAATTCAGCATTAGCCGGCACCATAACTTCACCGGTTTCTTCATCGATGATGTCATTAGCTAAAATTTTGCCTACCAGGTAATCAAGAGGTGCATTCAGTTTTTTGACTTTTTTCTTTTCGAGTAGCTTGATGTGACGCATGGTCACGCGCTTACCGGTCTCGACGACAACTTCTTTACCAGCAGTTATATCAAAACTGGCAGTATCACCACGTAGACGTTCAGGAACCAGATCAAAACTAACACCGTCTTTGGTAAAACTGTAATCAATACTATCGAAGAATATATCTAGAATTTCTTCGTTGTTATAGCCCAAAGAGCGCAACAGAACTGAGGCCGGTAATTTACGTCGGCGGTCAATTCGTACAAATACTGCATCTTTAGGATCAAATTCAAAATCAAGCCATGAGCCACGGTAAGGAATAACGCGTGCTGAATATAAAATCTTACCAGACGAATGGGTTTTACCTTTATCGTGATCAAACAACACGCCAGGGGAACGATGTAACTGAGATACGATTACACGCTCTGTACCATTAATGACAAACGTACCATTGTCCGTCATTAAAGGCATTTCGCCCATAAACACTTCCTGTTCTTTAACTTCTTTTGGTGTCGTTTTCTTCTTGCTATCTTTGTCATATATCTCAAGACGTAAAACCACGCGCAGAGGTGCCGCATAGGTCATGCCACGAAGTTGACATTCTTTAACGTCAAACACGGGTTTACCCAGTCTGTATTCGACAAACTGCAGCTTTACATGGCCAGAGTAACTGACAATTGGGAAAACTGATTCAAACGCACCTTGCAACCCGGTGCTTAATCGTTGTGGCGCTGTTTTTTCTGACTGCAAAAAACCGCGAAAAGAATCAATTTGCATTGATAACAAATAGGGAACATCCAAAACAGGTG
Organism: uncultured Gammaproteobacteria bacterium; assembly: GCA_913065105.1. Lineage (GTDB taxonomy): Bacteria > Pseudomonadota > Gammaproteobacteria > SZUA-229 > SZUA-229. The sequence goes on from CAJXZZ010000071.1 coordinate 11,934, forward strand.
GACGCTTACCGAAATCCTTGCGGAGTCGTTTTTTCTCGGTAAAAGAATATGCCATCAGTAATCCTCGTTTAATCTAAATTTATATGCAGAAAGCTTTGCATGAAGTATTTTTCGTTATTGCGGCATTGAAAGCAGTTTCAGAAATCTCGCTCACCAAAGTAAACGCCATTTGTTCCTGCACTAACAAAAACCACACCCTGCAAAACTCTCTCTTAATTACTTAATTCTGCTTTTTTGACCGTTATTTCCAACGAGCAATAAATAGCAGAAGCAGGAAAAGGCCGGGAAACACTGTTATTTTTTATAACAGTGTTTCCAGCCTATCCTGCCGCTGATTCAGAAAATCAGCGCGACGCCTCTATTTAAGTTCGACAGTTGCGCCAGCTTCTTCAAGCTGCTTTTGAATCTCTTCAGCTTCACCTTTAGATGCAGCTTCTTTAACTACAGTTGGCGCACTTTCTACAGCGTCTTTAGCTTCTTTTAAGCCTAAACCAGTGATAGCACGAACAGCTTTAATAGCCGCTACTTTGTTATCGCCAAAGCCAGTCAGTACAACATCAAACTCGTCTTTGACTTCAGCAGCAGCAGCTTCGCCACCAGCAGCAGGTGCAGCGGCTACAGCAGCAGCTGCAGATACACCAAATTTTTCTTCCATTGCAGATATAAGATCTACAACTTCCATTACAGACATATTGGAAATAGTTTCCAGAATATCATCTTTAGAAACAGCCATGATTATTCTCCAGTTTTAAATAATAAATAATTAATATGCAAAGCGTCAGTATCTACGCACTTGCCTGTTTTTGATCACGTACAGCAGCCACGGTGCGAACCATCTTCGCGTGTGGCTCGTTGAGAGTACGAACGAATTTTTCTACTGGCGCTTTCATCACTGCCATCAACAATGCAATCGCTTGATCGCGTGTTGGCAATTTAGATAATGCTTCCAGTTGTTCGATAGGTAAGACTTCACCACCAATCGCAATTACTCTGGCGATCAGCTTGTCATTACCTTTAGAAAATTCCTTAATAACTCGAGCAGCTGCGCCCGGATCTTCCTGTGAAAAAGCCATAAGCAATGGCCCCACCAAAGAATCCTGCATACACTCGAACTCTGTACCTTCAACAGCACGTTTTACCAGTGTGTTTTTCACGACCCTGAGATAAACGCCTTCATTACGTGCTTTCACACGCAACTCAGTCATGTCACCTACAGTGATACCGCGATATTCAGCAGCAACTGCTGAAAGTGCACTGGCGGCAATTGTAGAAACTTCAGCGACAATAGCTTTCTTCTCTTCAAAATTTAATGCCACTTTAGCTCTCCTGTTATAAGCCAGGATTAATAATCATTAACCCAGCCAAGTTAAACAGACCACACAAAACGCATGATCCACCTTAGGCGCTCTCTTTCGAGATTCACCATCTACGTAGGAAATTAAGCAATCATTTACTGGAATCACTCCCAGAAATTTTTACACCTACGGTCTCTGACGACACCGGCTCGTATAAACTAACTCGGCTGTCAAATCACTACCGTTATTCGATAAAAAACCATCAAATAACAATCGTTTGTTGTTTTCAAACAACGCTTACAGTTAAATAACTAGCTAGCGTAAACAGACTGGTCAACGGTAAGACCAGGACCCATCGTTGTTGAAACAGAAACTTTTTTAATAAATACGCCTTTTGCAGCCGATGGTTTTTGCTTAATTAAATCCGCAACCAGACCATCGATATTTTCTTTTAACTGCTGCACATCAAACTTAACTGTACCGACAGAGCAATGAATAATACCCGCTTTGTCTACGCGGTAACGCACCTGGCCTGACTTGGCATTTTTGACGGCAGTAGCAACATCGGCTGTTACCGTGCCCACTTTAGGGTTAGGCATTAAACCGCGTGGACCTAAAATCTGACCTAACTGACCGACAACACGCATAGCATCTGGTGAAGCGATAACAACATCAAAATCCATAATGCCTTTTTTAACTTCAGCCGCAAGATCATCCATACCGACGATGTCCGCACCTGCTTCTTTCGCCGCTTTTGCATTATCACCATCAGTAAATACCGCTACACGAACTTCTTTACCGGTACCATTTGGCAATACAGTCGCACCACGTACTACTTGATCACTCTTCTTAGGGTCAACACCAAGGTTTACACTAACATCAACCGACTCGTTAAATTTAACGCTAGAAACGTCTTTTAATAAAGCCAACGCATCTTCTAGCGGATAAACTTTTTCTCGGTCGATTTTTTCGTTGATTGCTTTACTACGCTTAGATAACTTAGCCATTATTTCACACCCTCAGTCTCAATACCCATACTGCGCGCACTGCCTGCGATGGTACGCACTGCAGCATCCATATCAGCTGCTGTCAGATCAGGCATCTTAGTTGTCGCGATCTCTTCTAATTGCGCACGGTTAACCTTACCCACTTTATTGATGTGCGGCTCAGGACTGCCTTTCTGAAGACCAGCCGCTTTCTTCAACAAAATTGAAGCTGGAGGTGTTTTAGTGATAAATGTGAAACTTTTATCAGAATATACCGTTATAACAACAGGGATCGGCATTCCTTCTTCAAGACCCTGAGTCTTGGCATTAAATGCTTTACAGAACTCCATGATGTTGACACCGTGTTGACCCAATGCTGGGCCTACTGGCGGACTAGGGTTCGCTTTATTTGCAGGTACCTGCAATTTGATATATGCATCGACTTTTTTAGCCATCTTACTCTCCCGGGTGCAAACGCCGTACTTAATTCGGGCTCCCCGTTTCTTATTTAAAAATTAATCAGTTTTTTAAAAACCCTGATTTTATACATTAAAAAGTTTGCAGCTAGCAGGAAAAACAAAAATACTTTAACTACCTACTGATAACTTAAAACTATTCTTTAGCCTTTTTCTACCTGACTGAATTCAAGCTCAACAGGTGTCGAACGACCGAAGATTAATACCGCTACTTTCATACGGTTACGGTCATAATCAACTTCTTCAACCACACCATTAAAGTCATTAAACGGCCCATCGGTAACACGCACCACTTCGCCAGGCTGATACAAAACTTTTGGTTTTGGCTTCTCTACACCTTCAGCGACAGCATTAATAATATTCATCGCTTCTTTTTCAGTAATCGGCGCAGGATGGCTTTTAGTACCGCCAATAAAGCCCATTACTTTAGGAACATCTTTTACCAGATGCCATGTCTCATCGTTCATCTCCATTTCTACCAGCACATAACCTGGGAAAAATTTACGCTCTGAACGACGTTTAACACCATCTCTAATCTCAACCACTTCCTCTGTTGGAATCAGGATCTGACCAAACATATCTTCCATGCCCGCAAGACGAACATGCTCTTCCAGTGAAGCTTTTACCTTGCCTTCAAAATTAGAATAAGCATGAACAACATACCATTGCTTTGCCATGACTTATGCGCCCCCTGTTATCAGCTGGATTGCCTGCGCTAACAGCATATCGACCAGCCAGAGAAAAATGCCGATAATAATCACAGCCACAATAACCATAAAGGTTGTCTGCACCGTCTCCTGACGTGTCGGCCATACAACCTTACGCACTTCCATGCGGGCTTCACGACCAAAACCAATCAGATTCTGCCCCAGGTTTGTGGTTGAACTGATTGCAATAGCCACAATGACTGCGAACACCACGCCTAGTACACGGTATAACTGTGATTCAGCTTCATAATAATAAAAACCGACGATGCCGAATATCAGCACGGCTATCGCCAGCAATAACTTGAACGAATCAAGTTTATTTGAAACCACTTCTTCGGTCTTAGCGACCATCTATCCACCTGCCATGTTGTTAATATTGGCAGGCCAGGAGGGACTCGAACCCCCAACCTGCGGTTTTGGAGACCGCTGCTCTACCAATTGAGCCACTGGCCTAACCGTACGCGGGAGGTAAGGCATTGCCTAACCTCCCGCTATACTCTTTCAGAGTAACGAATTACTCAATAATTTTAGCAACCACACCCGCACCAACGGTACGGCCACCTTCACGGATAGCGAAGCGTAAGCCTTCTTCCATCGCGATCGGGTTGATCAGTGTTACTACCATTTTTACGTTATCGCCTGGCATTACCATTTCTACACCTTCTGGTAAATCACAAGCTCCGGTTACATCCGTTGTACGGAAGTAGAACTGTGGGCGATAGTTGT
>CAJXZZ010000072.1 GCA_913065105.1 uncultured Gammaproteobacteria bacterium
AATTTAGTTTTATAAATTGTAAATTTTTTTTTTTTATATTTTTTTTTTTCAAGCAGAAGACGGCATACGAGATAAGGCCACGTGACTGGAGTTCAGACGTGTGCTCTTCCGATCCAGTATTAGATCGGAAGCTAAAACACTGATTGAACAGTTACACAACGCGCATAAAGAAACACACCTGATGAGCGGCGACAGGATCGAAAACACCCGGAGCATAAGTGAGCAACTTGGCATAAAACATTTTCTTGGCAATTTAAAACCAAAAGATAAACTGGAAAACGTCAACCGGCTACAACAACAGGGCGCCATTGTCGTAATGACGGGCGACGGCGTGAGCGATGCACCCGTACTCGCTGGTGCAGACCTGTCCATCGCGATGGGTAAAGGCACGCAACTCGCTGCAGCAGCGGCCGATATGATCTTGATAAGCAACAACATCGAGCACATCTATCATGGTTACCAGATTGCGATTAAAACCCTGCGTATTATTAAACAAAATTTAGGCTGGGCATTACTCTATAATGTCATCGCTATTCCCGCTGCAGCCAGTGGCCATGTCGAACCCTGGCTGGCGGCAATCGGTATGTCCGCCAGTTCGTTGGTAGTGGTATTAAATGCAATGCGTCTTAACAGAATGAAATTCAACAGAACCAGTTAACAAAAAGCAGCTAACCAAAAACTATGGACATCATCTATTTATTACTGCCAGTGGCACTGGTTTTTTTAATAATCATTATCGCCGTCTTTTTTTGGGCGGTGAAATCAGATCAGTTTGAAGACCTTGAAGGACCCGCACATCGCATACTCATGGATGACGACGCTAGTGATAATAATACAGCTGATAAAAACTCACCTGATGAGCCCGAACAAGACCCGCTAAAATAAAACATGAATTCCAGCACTTCAACATGCGCCTTGTATCTATGTCCTGGGCAACAGGATTTTACCCTCAGAGATATCTCAACGTTTGTAACGCAGTTACAGCAAAATGGCCTAATCTCCGAGGCTATAACTGAGCGGGAAAATAGTTTCTTTGCCGGTCAACGATTTTTAGATTATGTTGCTTATATGGGCTGTTCACCCGCTATACAATTTGAAGCCAGTGATACCAGCAAAAACTTTTGCCATATAAAAATTCATCAGTATGATACGGCTAAGTTAATAGTTAGCCAGAAACAATCAAGAGCCCCACACTGCCCAAATTGCAACAGACCAGTAAAAGACTGGCTGCACAATAAAACAGAAGAAACTATTCGTTGTAACCTATGCAACACAACCGCCAACATTGGTGACTTTAACTGGCGGAAAATGGCTGGTTATGCCCGCGTCTTCATCGAAATAACCGACATTTTTCCGAAAGAGGCTATCCCGCAGCAGATCTTGTTGGATAAATTAACCGGCATCTGTAAGACCGACTGGCTATATTTTTATAGTTGCCAGTAAACAAACGCGGATTACTCAACAAAAAACCCTGCTCTTTAGTGTAAAATGGCGCGCTTTATTTAAACCCACCAAAAAGCTGCATTATGAAGATTCTAGTTGTTGGTAGCGGCGGTCGCGAACACGCACTTGCCTGGAAAGCCGCACAATCCCCTCTGGCAACACAAGTATTCGTCGCGCCCGGTAATGCCGGTACGGCATTAGAGAATAACATCGAGAATGTTGCTATCGGTGCGGAAGATATCCCCGCATTACTGGACTTTGCCAAAAGCAACCAGATCGACCTGACCATCGTCGGCCCCGAGGCTGCACTGGTCAACGGCATCGTTGATGTCTTCAGCGAAAATGGCTTAAAAATATTTGGCCCGACAAAAGCCGCCGCACAGCTGGAAGGCTCCAAGGCATTCACCAAAGATTTTCTAGAACGCCATAAAATCCCCACCGCTTTTTATGGCAACTTTACCGAGATCGAACCCGCGATTGCTTACATCATCGATAAAGGTGCGCCCATCGTCATCAAAGCCGATGGTCTGGCCGCCGGTAAAGGTGTCATCCTGGCGCAGACAAACGATGAAGCTATCGCTGCCGTTAAAGATATGCTGGCCGGCAACAAATTTGGTGATGCCGGTGCACGCGTGGTCATCGAAGAATTTTTATACGGTGAAGAAGCCAGCTTCATCTGTATGGTCGACGGTAAAAACATCCTGCCGATGGCAAGTTCACAAGACCATAAAGCCCGTGATAATGGCGACCTGGGCCCGAACACCGGCGGCATGGGTGCTTACTCCCCTGCGCCGGTGGTCACACCAGAGATGCATGATCGCATCATGCAGATGGTCATCGAGCCTACGGTCAAAGGCATGGCGGACGAAGGTAACCGTTTCAGCGGCTTTTTATATGCCGGCGTAATGATCAATGACGAAGGCATCCCAAAAGTACTGGAATACAACGTGCGTTTCGGTGACCCGGAAACACAACCGATTATGATGCGACTGAAATCTGATCTGGTACAACATTGCCTTGACGCGATTGAAGGAAAATTAAACGAGTCGCAAACTTTGTGGGACGAACGCACTTCACTCGGCGTGGTATTAGCCGCCGGCGGTTATCCCGATAGCTACGAAAAAGGTGATGTCATCAGCGGTCTGGAAAACACCGAAACCGAATCAACCAAGGTCTTCCATGCTGGCACAGAAAATAAAAATGGCAATGTTGTCACCAATGGTGGTCGCGTCTTATGCGCCGTTGGGCTTGGCAATTCGGTGACTGAAGCACAGCGATTAGCTTATCAGGTGGTGGATAAAATCAGCTGGAAGAATGTTTATTACCGCACAGATATCGGTCATCGCGCTATTGCCAGGGAAAACGCTGGCAAATGAAAAATGAAACCCGGCACTGTCAATTTTAATTGCCGTGTGTCACAACGGCCTTCACCTGTATATAAACTTTTTCATTCAATGACAACTGCAACAACTGAAACGATTTAATTGATATTAACGATAGTAAAATATCCTGTTTACAGTTTATCTGCAGCAAAACGCGACCTCGTTTTTTATCTAATACCGCCGACACCCTGCCTTCTATAATATTTAGAATACTACTTCCTACTGCTCTACTTGTCGTCACACTGACATCGCTGGCAAAAATAACCAGACGCACATGTTTACCAATAGCCGTCAATCCGGGCACCTGAAACTGGTTACCATTCACGGTATGAACCGTAGATATATCAAAATCTTTTTCCTGTTTTGAAACATTGCCCTCGAGCACCACCACGGCATTATCCACTGTAGCCAGTGACGACTCAGGGGAGATCAGCGCATCATGTATATTGCCGCTAAATATAGAGTTCCCCTGCTGCATTACTACTATGTAATCACACAGACGCAACATCTCATCCATGTTGTGACTTACATATATTATTGGAATGCTCAGCTCTTCATGTAAGCGTTCAAGATAGGGCAGTATTTCCTGTTTTCTTTTATCATCCAGTGAGGCCAGAGGCTCATCCAGCAATAACATTTGAGGTTGTTTCAACAATGCGCGGCCGATAGCAACCCGTTGCTTTTCGCCGCCAGATAATTGATGCGGGTATCGATCTAATAGATGCTGAATGTTAAGTAACTCAAACAAATGAACACGATCGACACTATTATCTTCAGTATCACCAGCAATAATTCGGTTGACGCCATACTGCAGATTTTTTGCCACCGTCAGATGAGGGAATAGACGCCCCTCCTGGAAGACATAACCGATATTTCTTTTCTGGCTGGAAAGATTTTTATTTTCATCCAGCCAGATCTCTCCATCCACTTCTATACGTCCTTGAACATTTTTTTCCAGTCCGGCCAGACAACGCAACAAAGTTGTTTTTCCAGATCCAGAGTGACCAAAAATGCCTAACACGCCCTTGGTTGGAATAGTGAACTCAGCGTCGATACGAAAATCTGCACGTTGCAGTTGGATAAAACAACTGGATGAATTCATGTTCGAACCTTAAGCCGATGATTTAACACATACATCAATAACATCGCGATAAAGGCAAAGGCCAGCAATATGCCTGACAACACGTGCGCCTGGCCATACTCCAGCATTTCTACATGATCATAAATAGCAATGGAAACCACGCGCGTTTCACCGGGTATGTTGCCACCGATCATCAGCACCACACCGAACTCACCTAAAGTATGCGCAAAACCAAGTACTCCCCCGGTTAAAAAACCACGCTTGGCTAAAGGCACTGCAACGCTGAAAAATGCATCAAGCGGTTTTGCACCCAGAGTGTACGCCGCTTCCATCATGTCGTGGCCAACCGATTCAAAGGCATTTTGCAGTGGTTGCACCACAAAAGGAAAACTGTAAATAACAGAAGCGATGACCAGACCAGAAAAGCTGAAGGTTAAAGCTTGCCCGGTAAGTTCAAACCACCAGCTGCCGACTGCACCCTGCGGGCTTAGAAAAACCAACAGATAAAAACCCAGAACCGTCGGCGGCAAAACGATTGGCAATGCGATCACGGCTTCAATGATTGGTTTGGTTTTAGTTTTTGTGGTCGCCAACCACCACGCAATCGGGGTACCGATAACGAGTAATATTAGTGTCGTTAAACCAGCCAGTTTCGCGGTTAACAGTAAGGCATCAAATCCTGGGAACATTGTTTTATTTACACTTAATAAAAATTAATTTCAAAGATATTAAAGACCATTACTGTATATCATAACCAGCCGATCTAATGATCCTCTTCGCCTCTACAGACTGCATATATAACATAAAAGCCTGCGCTGCCGGTTTATCTTTCGCTGCATTTAACAACACCATCTTCTGCTTGATGGGTGTATACATATCGCCGGGTATCTCCCAGACACATGCATAATCAATCGCTTTCCCCATATTAAGAATTGATTTAGCCACAAAACCTGCTTCTGCATTTTTTGTTGAGACAAACTGCAAAGTCTGCGTTATGTTCTCGCCCATGACAACACGTGACTGCAGCTGTTGCCACAGATCAAGCTTTTCCAGTACCTGCCTGGCAGCCATTCCGTAAGGCGCTATCTTTGGATTAGCGATGGCTAAACGATTCAGTTGCTTTGAAAACAATACATTCCTGCAATTATCTGCATCCTGAATATTAGATAACATGATCAGTTTACCTAAGGCATAAACATAAGCACCTTCAACACTGGCTTTATGCTCTTTTATCAGTAAGTCAGGGCGCTTCTCATCGGCTGATAAGAAAATATCATAGGGTGCTCCATGTTGAATCTGGGCAAATAACTTTCCGCTCGAAGCGTTACTGATGCGCACCTCATGACCCGTATTGACTTTGAAATCGGCAGCCAGGCTACGTAACGTGTATGTAAAATTACTCGCCACAGCGATATTTATCTCATCGGCGTACAAATTACCAATGTGCAAAAAAAACAAAGATAAATAACAAGCAACTCTTTTTTTCATCAGATATTCAAAACCAAGTAAATACAATCCACAAAAAAATACCCGCACTAGCAGGTATTTTTTTCACTATTCGTTATTCACTAATAACTATACACTGCTTTTTATTAGCCTTTCATCGAATCAAAAAATTCATCATTGGTCTTAGTCGCCTGTAATTTACCCATGAGGAATTCGATCGCGCCGATTTCATCCATAGGTTGCAACAAACGACGAAGAATCCACATCTTCTGTAACTCATCCGGTTTGGTCAACAATTCTTCGCGACGCGTACCCGAACGATTGATATTGATTGCCGGGAAGATGCGTTTTTCTGTAATACGACGATCCAGATGAATCTCCATATTACCGGTACCTTTAAATTCTTCGTAGATCACTTCATCCATTTTTGAACCGGTATCGACCAGTGCGGTTGCAATGATAGTAATACTGCCACCCTCTTCGATATTACGCGCTGCACCGAAGAAACGTTTTGGACGATGCAATGCGTGCGCATCGACACCACCGGTTAACACTTTACCCGATGAAGGGATGACGGTGTTATAGGCACGCGCCAGACGGGTGATCGAGTCAAGCAGGATCACCACGTCTTTTTTATGCTCGGCCAGACGTTTGGCTTTTTCTATAACCATTTCTGCAACCTGTACGTGACGGCTGGCAGGTTCATCAAAGGTACTGGAAACCACTTCACCGCGCACACTACGTTGCATCTCGGTGACTTCCTCAGGACGCTCATCGATCAGCAATACGATGAGACAACAATCCGGATGATTCGCGGCAATCGATTGCGCGATATGATTCAGCATCATGGTCTTACCGGCTTTTGGTGGCGATACGATCAATCCACGCTGACCTTTACCTATCGGTGACATCAGATCAATAATACGCGCAGTAATATCTTCGGTACTGCCATTACCGCGCTCCATTATTAAGCGCTCGTTTGGATGTAGTGGCGTTAAATTTTCAAAGGCAATCTTATTACGCGTATTCTCAGGTAAATCATAATTAATCTTATCCACCTTGAGCATGGCGAAATAACGCTCACCTTCTTTCGGCGGACGAATTTTTCCTTCGATGGTATCACCGGTACGCATGCTAAAACGACGAATCTGGCTGGGCGATACATAGATATCATCCGGGCCAGCTAAATAGGAACCTTCTGCCGAGCGTAAAAAACCAAAACCATCCTGAAGGATCTCCAACACACCCCCGCCAAAAATATCTTCACCGCCTTTCGCGTGCGCTTTAAGAATGGCAAAAATGATATCCTGCTTTTTCGAGCGAGAAACATTGTCCAGTTTCATGGAAGTAGCGAGTTCGAGTAGTTCGGAAACGGGTTGTAGTTTTAATTCGGAAAGATTCATAATTAGAAAGGTATTAGAGTTGGGTTTAAGTGTTTTTGTTGATGTCTGCTGTTGTATTAGAGAGGCTCGCAGACAACCGCACCTCTTGAAATATTAATTTTTTATTTTTGATTAACATGCAAAGCCATTCGCTATTTTAGTAATAGCGAATAAGCAGTATTATTTTTTATAAACGCCTACTGAGGTAAGTAACGGCAGACATGGCAACGAGTTTGAAATTACAGACTGCTATCAATAAACGCTGTTAACTGTGATTTAGACAAAGCACCTACTTTGGTTGCTTCTACATCACCGTCTTTAAAAATCATCAATGTTGGAATACCGCGAATACCATACTTAGGCGGTGTTGCTGAATTTTCATCAATATTCAATTTAGCAATTTTCAACTTACCTGCGTAGTCACCCACTATTTCTTCAAGAATTGGAGCAATCATCTTGCAGGGGCCACACCACTCTGCCCAATAATCTACCAGGACAGGAATTTCAGACTGTAAGACATCTTGATCGAAAGAATCATCTGTAACGTAAACGATATCGCTGCTCAACGTGAAACCTCATTTAAATTTGATTTGTGTTTATAAAATTATCGCGTCAGCGACCAGAAAGAATGTAGTTTGAATAATTATCTGTTTCGAAAAAACAGACATCAAGATAATGATGTCTCGTATATTAGACTATTTTTTAACTTTGTACACCCCCCAAAGCAATCTTTATAGATCGTTTAAGGGACGTTCATTGTAATTTACTGTAAGCTACGCCCCCATGAATCATCATCTTACAGAAACACGCTTTAAAGACTTCGACATCGACCCTCGCTTGATTAAAGGACTAGACGAAGCCGGTTATGAATTTTGCACCCCTATCCAGGCGCAGAGCATCCCCATCTCACTCACCGGTAAAGATGTTGCTGGCGAAGCACAGACAGGAACGGGTAAAACGGCCGCATTTATGGTCGCCTGCATAAATCGTCTATTGACTAATCCAGACCACGATAAACACCAGAAAAATCAGCCACGTGCCATGATACTGGCGCCAACGCGTGAGCTTGCCATCCAGATACACAAAGACGCATCCGCCATTGGCAAATATACCGGCTTGAAACTGGGACTGGCTTATGGCGGTACCGATTACGAGAAACAACGTAACATACTGCAAGATGGTGTGGACATTCTTGTCGGCACGCCCGGCCGTACTATCGATTTTTTCAAACAGAAAGTATTCAACCTGAGAAGTTGTGATGTTGTGGTACTGGATGAAGCTGACCGTATGTTTGACCTCGGTTTTATCGATGACATGCGCTACCTGTTACGCCACTGCCCTGAACCGGACAAACGTTTGAGCCTGCTGTTTTCAGCAACCCTGTCGCATCGCATCGGCGAACTTGCCTATGTACACATGAATGATCCTGCAGAAATACGCATTCAGGCAGAAACCAAAACCGCCGATAAAATTGTACAGTCTATCTATTACCCGGCAAATGAAGAGAAAATCCCTTTACTGCTTGGTTTAATGAATAAACTCAAACCGACTCGCAGCATCGTGTTTATCAATACCAAACGCGTGGCCGACAAGGTTTATGCCTGGCTCGAAGGCAACGGCTACAAATCTGCATTATTATCCGGTGACGTACCACAGAACAAACGCCAAACCCTGTTAAAGAAATTTCAGGATGGCGAATTTAACACCCTGGTTGCAACCGATGTTGCTGCCCGCGGTCTGCATATTCCAGAAGTCAGTCACGTATTTAATTTTGATCTGCCACAATCAGGCGAAGACTATGTGCATCGCATTGGCCGTACTGCCCGTGCCGGTGCCAGTGGTTTCGCCATCAGTTTTGCCTGTGAAGATTTCGCGCATTACATCATGGATATCGAAGAATATATTGACCAGAAAATTGGCAAGGAAGCGGTAACTAGCGATTTACTGACCAAACCAAAACCGCCCATAAAAATGGAAAGACGGCCGAGGCCGAATAAACCCGGTGGCAATCGCAGTGGTGGTGGTGGTAATCGTAACCAGAATCACCGTAGATAAATTTACTAATATCTAGTATTAAGCTTCTCAAAAACTTGCTCAGCAACATCTATCGCTGAAGCAATATCTTCCGACAGCACATTAAAATGCCCCATCTTACGACCTGGGCGCGCTTCAGGTTTACCGTAAAGATGTAACTTGATATTAGTCTGCGCAAAAATATCGTTCCACTTTGGCGGCCACAGATCACCCAGCATATTAACCATCACTACCGGCGACATAAGACGTGTATCACCGGGTGGCAGACCGCATATCATGCGAACCTGTTGTTCAAACTGAGAAGTAACACAGGCATCTTTGCTGTAATGACCACTATTATGTGGACGTGGCGCCATCTCGTTAAAGTACAGCACGTTATCGTCACTGACAAAAAACTCGACAGCCAGTATGCCAACATACGACATCGCATCCGCCAGGATGGACGCATTTTTGATCGCGAGTTGCGTTATTTCGTCGGATACCCGTGCCGGCACGATACTCATGTGCAGGATACCGTTTACATGCTGATTTTCTGATACCGGAAAACTGGCTAACTCGGCATTCGCATTTCTTGCCACGATCGCAGAGACTTCACGCTGAATAGTTATTTTTTTCTCCAGCACACAGGCAACTTTACCCGCTTCATTAAAGGCATCCGCCAGCTCAGTCAGACTATTAACCACAAACTGACCTTTACCGTCATAACCTAAAGTATTACTTTTTAAGATCGCGGGAAAACCAACATCATCAGCCGCCTTTTCTATATCTTCCTCTTGCTCGATAACAAAGTAAGGCACTGGCTGTAAACCTGCTTTCAACGCGAACTGTTTTTCCAGATCACGGTTCTGGGCAATTTCTAATGATTCTGCAACAGGATAAACCGTGGTTTTATCGGCAATAAAACGCACGCTTTCAGAAGGGATATTTTCAAATTCGAGGGTAATGACATCACACTGGTTTGCCATATCTGCGAGTGCGACCAGATCTGTGTAATCAGCCTGAATATGAATATCTGCGATATGCCCGGCACCACATAGCGGGTCAGGATCTAAAACAACCACGCGATAACCCATGGTACGCGCCGCTACACAAAACATGCGGCCCAACTGACCACCGCCCAATACGCCCAGGGTAGAACCCGGTAAAATTTGCCTGGTACTCATTATCAATTACGCGTACTAACTCTCTGCAGGTGGCAGGGTCATAGCAAAAACACTTTGCTGCTGCTTCTCTCTAAACTCAGCTAATTTTATAGCCAGTGATTCATCAGTAATAGCCAGCATTGATATTGCAGATAACGCCGCATTCGCCGCACCTGCTTCGCCAATAGCATAGGTCGCAACCGGAATACCCTTCGGCATCTGCACGATCGATAATAATGAATCCATACCTTTAAGATATTTTGATGGCACCGGCACACCCAGTACCGGTAAGGTGGTTTTAGACGCCAGCATACCTGGCAGATGAGCAGCACCACCGGCACCGGCGATTATCGCTGCAAAACCATTAGCACGGGCAGACTCGGCAAATTCAAATAACAGCTCAGGTGTCCGATGCGCTGATACAACCTTTGCTTCATAAGCAACACCGAAGGCTTCTAGTTGTTCGACTGCATGCTGCATAACAGGCCAGTCACTCTGACTACCCATAACAACGGCTATTTTTAGGATACTGCTTTGTTGTGACATACGCTTTTCCAAAAACTTTCTGAGAAAAAACGGCTAATTGTATATGAATTAGTCATTTTGTAACACTATTGCTGAAATCTGTCGCCAATTAAAAAAACGATATCGACCTGGACCGACACAAAGCCCCTTAGTTACATCTGCACAAAATTCCTAGCCGTTAAGGCAATCGAATAAACTCTTTAGCCTGTTCGAGAACAAATGTCTTAAAAGCTTCAGCCGTCGGTGATAAGCGTTTGCCTTTACGTTGAATGATGTACCAGTGACGCTGAATCGGAAAATCTTTTACATCCAGTACCTGCAAACGTCTGGTTTGTAATTCTAGCTCTAGTGTATGAATAGAAACGATACCTAAACCCAGCCCCGCCTCCACTGCCTGTTTGATGGCTTCATTACTACTCATCTCGATACCGGTATGAAAACTTACCTGGTGTTCAGAAAAAAACCGTTCGATCGCACTTCGTGTACCAGAACCTTTTTCACGTACCACAAATTGCTCATCTTCAAAACGTGACAGCTCTAGCTGCTTCTCAGATGCCAGGGGATGGTTCGACGGGGCAATCATCACCAGAGGATTTTCCATAAATGCCTCAGCATCTACTTCGACACCCTCAGGAGGCTGTCCCATAATCACTAGATCAGGCCGATTGGCTTCAAGCTGCTCTCGCAAACTGGCCCGATTGGTAATATCAAGACTGATCGTAACGCCTTCATAACGCTGTGAAAATGCCGCCAATAGACGCGTCACAAAGTGACCGGCGGTTGTCGCTACAGAGATGGACAGTCGACCAGATTGCAAACCTTTAAGCTCGCCTAACACCACCTCGGCCTCATCTAACAGGTGACCGATACTTTTACTGTAAGCATAGATCTCACGTCCTGCCGAAGTCAGGTGCATCTTTTTACCAATCTGTTCAAATAAGGGTAAGCCAACAACCTCCTCCAACTGTTTGATCTGCATAGAAACACCTGGCTGGCTGAGGTGTAATTCCTCAGCTGCTCGGGTATAACTTAAATGTCTTGCAGCAGATTCAAATACCTTGAGCTGCCTGAATGTCATGTTTAATGCCATACGATTACCGCTTGTTACAATTTATCGTTTAATCATAAGTGATTACTTATTATAACAATCAAAAACATTTAGTGTTAATTATGCTCAATCGGAACTATAGTGTGCGCCCTTGGTAACGGAAGCCTTGGCTTTTAGCCTTATTGGCAAGCAAAACCCGAACCGATCGAATTTTCGATTTTAATATTTGATAATAACGAGGAAATCTACAATGGATCAATCAGCACGTTATGCAGACTTAAGTCTGGATGAAGATAAACTATTAGCCGATGGCGGTCACATCTTAGTGGCATACACCATGCAGCCTATGCCTGGTTTTGGTGGTTATTTAGAAACTGCAGCTCACTTTGCTGCTGAATCATCAACAGGTACTAACGTTGAAGTTTCTACTACAGATGATTTCACCAAAGATCTTGATGCAATGGTTTACGAGATTGATGAAGCCAAAGGCTACATGAAGATCGCTTACCCTGTTGGTTTGTTTGACCGCAATGTTATTGATGGTCGCGCAATGGTTGTTTCTTTCCTCACACTTGCTATTGGTAACAACCAGGGCATGGGTGATGTGAAATGTGCACAGATGGTCGATTTCCATGTACCTAAATGCATGTTAGATATCTTTGATGGTCCATCGATGGATATTACTGACCTCTGGAACCTGTTAGGTCGTTCACGTACTGAAGGCGGTTACATCGCCGGTACCATCATCAAACCTAAATTAGGCCTACGTCCTAAACCTTTCGCAGAAGCTGCATACCAGTTCTGGCTGGGTGGCGATTTCATCAAAAATGATGAGCCACAAGGTAACCAGGTTTATGCACGCATGAAAGATGTAACACCTCTAGTTGCTGATGCGATGAAACGCGCGCAAGACGAAACTGGCGAAGCCAAGATTTTCTCTGCAAACATCACTGCAGATGATCACCACGAAATGTGTGCTCGTGCTGACTACATCCTGGAAACTTTTGGTGAGAATGCGCATCACGTTGCATTCCTGGTTGACGGTTATGTTGGTGGTTGTGGCATGGTAACAACGGCTCGTCGTAACTACCCTGGTCAATACTTGCACTACCATCGTGCTGGTCACGGTGCGATCACTTCACCTTCTTCAGTACGTGGTTACACTGCGTTTGTTTTATCTAAACTTTCACGTCTTATGGGTGCTTCTGGTATCCACGTGGGCACAATGGGTTATGGCAAAATGGAAGGCGGTGCCGATGATAGAAACATCGCATACATGATCGAACGTGATAGCGCTGATGGTCCTTTCTTCCACCAGGAATGGTATGGTATGAAACCTACCACACCAATTATCTCTGGCGGCATGAATGCATTACGTCTTCCTGGTTTCTTCGAGAACCTGGGTCACGGTAACGTAATCAACACTTCTGGTGGTGGTTCTTACGGTCACATCGATTCTCCTGCAGCTGGTGCTAGATCTTTACGTCAGGCATACGATTGCTGGATGGCTGGTGCAGATCCAATCGAATTTGCTAAAGAGCATAACGAATTTGCTCGCGCATTCGAATCATTCCCAGGCGATGCTGATCAGTTGTTCCCAGGTTGGAGAGACAAACTGGGCGTTCACAAGTAAGTCGAACGTAATGGATACTGGTATCGCCGCTGCTACACGTTTATGTGCTCACGGCATATCAGTTATCCTGATCATAAAATTACCCTCACCACTTCGGTGGGGGTTTTTTTTCACTAATGAAGAAAAGAGTCCGCTAATGAGCGCAAATAAACGCAAATGTATTTGAATTTAAAATAGTACAATTTTTAAATTCGCGTGCATTTGCGTTTATTTGCGGAAAATAATATTTTAGGAATATATGCCATGACCGACATAGATATCGAACAATACAGAATAACTGAAGAACCTTTCTACGAAGCACAGGATGACGAAGTTGCTTTATATGAAGCCGCTTATGCAGCACGTCTGCCAGTGATGATCAAAGGCCCAACCGGTTGTGGTAAATCACGTTTCATCGAACACATGGCGTGGAAACTGGGTAAACCCATCATTACCGTCGCCTGCAATGAAGATATGACGGCTTCAGATCTAGTCGGTCGCTACTTATTAGATGCCAACGGTACTCGCTGGTTAGATGGTCCGTTAACGACTGCTGCTCGCATCGGCGCCATCTGTTATCTGGATGAAATTGTTGAAGCCCGTCAGGACACAACGGTTGTCATTCACCCACTAACCGATCATCGCCGTCAACTGCCATTGGATAAAAAAGGCGAACTGATCGATGCGCATGAAGACTTCCAGCTGGTTATCTCTTATAACCCGGGATACCAGAGTCTGATGAAGGATTTAAAACAGTCCACCAAACAACGTTTTACTGGACTGGACTTTGACTACCCAGATGCAAAAACAGAAGCATCAATCGTTGAAAAAGAAGCCGGCACTGATGCTGAAACTGCCGCTAAACTGGTGAAGATTGCACACACAGCACGCAACCTTAAAGGCCATGGTCTGGATGAAGGTATCTCTACACGCCTGTTAGTTTACGCAGCAACCTTAATGAGTAAAGGCGTAGAAGCCAAGGCTGCCTGTCGTATGGCGATGGTACGCCCGATTACCGATGATGCGGATATACGCAGTACGCTCGATCATTCTATCGATAGTATTTTTGGTTAAGAAAAAACAATTTTTCCGCAAATGAGCGCTAAAAACGCAAATAAAAACTTCTTATTGTTTTTTAATTTGCGTCTATTTGCGTTCATTCGCGGACTAATGAATCTTTTCTTTCTTTGCTTTGCAGTAAAATAAATAATCATGCAAGAATCCGAACTACAAACATACCGCGAAAAGCTAAAGTGCAACTTCCCTCAGATAGAAGATTGTTTTGAGGACTATGTAAAAGATGCGCTAAACGGCTTAAGCAACGACGGCATCGAGAAGTACCTCAAAGGTGCTTCGATGGTTTGTATGATCGGTCGCGGCTGGGAACCGGTACTGGTTTATTTAGAAGAAATGCCCGGCATCGCCCGACAATTAGGTGAACCCACGTTAGAGCTCGTTTCTAAAGCCGTATGGAAAATGTCACGTACGCCCAATGGCAATTCCATTCCCCCCTTTATGCAAAGTTTACCCGAAGCAGCTCGTCGTTTAGGCTCTCTGGAACAGATGGAACATTACCTTGAAATCATGTTCGATTTCATGGAAAGCACTACCGGCTCTGTTCACGGTATTCACACTACTTTTGCCAGCCCGGGTTTACCCGAATTATTAAAGCAGACACCTTACCTGTTAAATCAGTTATCACTGGAAGGTTTAAAAAACTGGATCGAATACGGTGCGCGTAATTACAACAGCAACCCTGATCGCCAGAAAGATTATTTCAGTTTGCAATCTGCCGACAGTAGAGCGATGTTACAACGTGAACGTCATGGCACTTTATTCATGGACAACCAACGCAATATGGACATGTATCTGCGTAGCATGTGGGAAGACAAATCTTACTTCGTACCCTACTCGCTGGGGTTTGATGAATTACGCAAACCTGTGCCTTATTACGACAACCTGGGCATTCGTATACCGGATGTTTATGATGATTTCGATGGCGCTTCTGGCTTCGTCTCAGGCCTTGACCGCTACCGCGTAACCATCGCACATATCGCTGCGCATAGACGCTGGTCAGACAGACTGGTTGCCGATAACTTCAGCCCATTTCAGCGCATTGCTATCGAACACCTGGAAGACTCACGGGTAGAATATCTGATGCTCAAAGAGTATCCAGGCTTACGAAAATATTTATTAACGCTACATCCCGCACCCATAGAAGGTGATTGCAACACCGAAATAGAATCCTGTATTCGGCACAGACTGGCAATGCTGTCTCGCGCCATCCTCGATGAGAACCACGGTTACACTAACGAACATATTTTAGATTTTGTAAAACGCTTTTTTGATGTCGTCGAAAAAGATGGTGGCAGCACCAAAGCCATGGTAGATATAGCTATCCTGTTTACTGCGCGTACCCGTTTACAAACCGACCAGTTACCGCATATCCGTTTTGAAAATACCGAAGTGGATTACCGCGATGATAATCGTCACATGTGGGTATTCATCGAAGAGAACGACGAAGCTGAAGATTTCGAAAACAAACAGCAAACTAAATCTGATGAACTGGAAAATGAAGGTTTACCGCCACGGCATTATCCGGAGTGGGATTACAACACGTCGAGTTTCAAACCTGATTGGGTAAGTCTTTACGAATCAATTCACCCGGCTGCCAATGCTGCTGATATCGATGCGATCTTAGACAAACACAAAGCTCTGGCAAAACTGTTAAAACTCATTCTCGACAAACTCAAACCACAACGATTTGTACGGGTACGCTACCAGGAAGAAGGCAGTGAGCTAGATCTTGATATCGCTATCCGCTCGCTGATCGATTACAAATGCGGCTCTCAACCCGACCCTCGCATCAACATGAGCCACAAACATGATG